>NZ_JBFSTZ010000023.1:0-100349 GCF_041467155.1 Vibrio sp. 10N.247.310.23
CGGCAAGTTATCCGCTAAACACCTGCACCCTAGAAGGGATAAACAACAAGATAAAACTAATCAAGCGAATGGGGTATGGGTATCGAGATACCGACTACTTCTTGGAAAGCCGCGATGAACCACAAATAAGCGGCTCTTTTTTAGCCCAACTTTCTGCTCTTAAACCTTATCGACTGTATCCGCCCCATGAACCCACGGGACGATATTGTTAATACGTGAGCGCCGCAATCACACTGTTAGCGCTAAGGAACCTTTGAAACCGTCATCAAAGCTCATTCATAATAAGCTATTATTTACAGTAGATTTCGGTTAATTTTCCAAAGGCCATTATGAAAAACAAACTGAGTTTAGCAATTCAAGCATACTGCAACTGGATTGATTCAAACATTATTGAAATTGCTTATGTCGGTTCCATTCTAGTTGTGATTCTAACGCTCATCATCAATCTTATTTAGGCTTCCATTTCCTAAATATTAGTTTCCTTTACTCATTACCGAGCTTTTCTAAAAGCCTCAGAGTTAAATCAATCACCTCATGGATTTGGAGTTTTACGCCTTCAAATAGCTGCGTGAGCGGATCTATTTTTGAGGTTGCAGCTTCAACAATGACTGATTTACCTCAACGATAAACTGATAACCTCTCATTCAATGAATCCTATCTTTTTAACCATTGCCTTGTTCGTTTGTAGGGGCCCGTCCTCTATACACGACTATTGGTTACGCTTGAATGAGGATACTATTGAATTAGAATGCCCCTCAAACATATATCGCCTTGGTGATTGAGAAACAAACAGAATGAAACAAACAAATCATATCGAACAATGCCAGCAAGAAATTTTGAGCTTTTCGGACCGATTACATCAATCTGGTTGTGCGCCTTACTCGGTAGCTCAATACACTCAAGCTTATGCAAAACGCCAGAACATTGATGTCTCTATTGATGTGACCCCGACAAAAGTCATCACTATTTTTGAGCAACCCACGCAAAAAGTCGTGATGGAAAACAAAAAACCACCCTCGGTTAACTTACGTGATTTAGTCGCAACGCTTAAAGGGTTTTCGACTCATTCCCATTACGAAGGTTCAGAAACCTACTCGAATCGTACCTTGTGCTTTGCCAATTTATTGCTTCCGCCATGTTATTTAATGTTAGTTGGCAGTACTTATCTGGCGGTCGGTTTATCCATTATTCTGGGCGCTATAGCCTGGCTAGCACAAATTTTCCTGACTGGGCCAAGAAGCATTCTTGTCGAGTTCTTTGTCGCCTTAGTAGCCAGTTTTTTAACCGGTATGATAGCGGCACAGGTTCCCGGCTTACCAACATTGGCACTGTGCATTTCTTCCATTGTCCTTTTTATTCCTGGGTTAACCGTCACCAACGGCTTAGCCAGTCTTGCTCTCAATGACTTTCGGTCAGGTATCGAACTGCTTGCACAAAGCGCACTCATAGTAATGAAAATATTCATCGGCATTGTTATGGGGTTAGGCTTAGCCAACATAATCAATCAACCATTATCGGTACCGGTATTTATTGATGAAATCCCATTCGTTCTTCATGTCACCGCACTGATCGGGATTTCTGTCGCTATTGGCCTTATTTTCAACGCAAGTATGACAGAAATTCTCTTAGGCCTTCCTGTCGCGGCAATTGGCATGTGGGGGCCACATTGGTTTACTTCCGATTGGGTTGTAGGTACATGGGTAAGCACAATACTCATTACGCTTTACGGGTTGGGGATGGGAAAATTGCGTCACGTTCCACCACTCATATACATTATTCAAGGGATCATCATTCTTGTCCCCGGTAGTCGAATCATTGTCGGAGCAAGTGAGTCCTTCTTTGCGACCTCCATTTTACCCATTCCGAATATTGGTCTGTCCGCCTTGCTGATGTTTGGCGCGATTATGGCGGGACAAATCATGGTTTATTCTATATTTAGTCGTCATTTTGATTCCATCATTGAGGACTAACCATCGAGCTAACAATCGCTGATCAACACGCCCCAATAAGCCACGATTGAGTCTTTATCTGCTTTTTGACGTTAACCGATTCTGAGAAGGTACTGATGAACAGAGTCTCGAAAATCGATAAGACTATTTTGTTTCAGATGGCGAGGGGAATGAGCAATATGGATTTGGAAAAACCGAATAGAATCGAAAGTAGCCAATAATTCAATAAGATAAGGATGCTTAGGATGAGTCAATGCAAAGTAGGCAGAGGTAAGCTAGGTATAGGCAAGCGCTAGGTTGATAGGCTTGCCATCTACTCCATTTCCGCTCTAACTACGCCACCAGTGCGTTCAGTTTTTTACGCATACTCTCTTTATCAAGGCCACCTTTAGGTCCAATGAAGACTAACCGTGACGAACGAGATTCATCATCTTCCCATGCATCTCCAACCGTCACATTGGCTCGCTGGCCCGTGCACTGAAATACACAGCGATGATCAGGACGATCGGTTAAATTTAAAATACCTTTCATGCGATAAGCATCAATTGAAAACTGTTGCAGTAGAGGATACAAACTTTGTAGATTAAGCGGTTGATCAGTTTCAAAGCTGAATGTTTCGAAATCATGGTTCACGTGATGACAGTGCTCATCATGACAATCATGGTGCTGGCATTCCCTTTGATCAGCCGCTATTTTGTTAGTGACAAAGCGCGTACTTTCAGGGGCATCAAATAAGATAGGTAAATCCACTTCGCCGAATGAAATATCAATCAATTTAGCAAACGGAGCTTGTACTCGGCACCATGCTTTGACTTGCTCTAGTTTATCAGCATCGACTAGGTCAACTTTATTAACCAGAACAATGTCAGCCACTTGAATTTGCTGCTTCGACAACGTCTCCATTGGGCCTTCTAGCCCTAAAATGTTTTCCGCATCGATCGTCGTCACGATTGCATTTAAAGGTGCGTGTGCTTGCAGTTCCGGATCTTCAAATTGAAGTGCCACTTCTTTGGGTTCTGCGATACCTGAAGTTTCAACAATAATATGGTCTGGGCGTTCCTCTAATGCGAGTAAACGCATTACCGAAACGACTAGTCCTTCTGCAAGGTTACAACAGATACAGCCATTCTCTAGGCTGATCATATTTTCACTTTCAGATTTAACTAACTCCGCATCAACATTGATTGATCCAAAATCATTGACGATCACAGCCATGCGCATTCCATTTGCATTGGTTAATATATGGTTTAGTAGGGTCGTTTTCCCTGCTCCTAAAAATCCGGCTAAAATTGTTACTGGAATAGGCTTCTTGCTCATAGCATGCTCTCTTTCGATTTTCGTTGTCTATATTTACTCGGTAAGCAATAAAAAAGGTTGAGCTAATGCCCAACCTTTTAAGTCAGGATAACTTAGCCAGTAACTTTGTTGCGAACCGCTTCACCTGGGTTTGAATCTAACAACATTTCACCAGCTTCAATGATAGGTGTCCCGTTTACAAGTACGTATTTCATGCCTGTAGAAAGGGCATTTGGTTTATCAAATGTTGCAACGGCTTTTACTTCATCAAGTTTGAAAATAGCTAAATCAGCATCTTTACCTACTTGAATACGACCTTTATTTGCCATTTGTGGAACAGCATCCTCAAGAATACGACATGCGTTTAAGCTAGTTCTTTCCATCGCTTCTACTAGTGTTACCGCTTTGTATTCCTCGACATATTTTTCAATAAAACGAGAGAAACAAGCAAGTGAGCGAGGGTGAGCTATTGCGTTGCTTGGAAGTGGCCATACATCACCTTCAATTAATACGCCTTTATCATCCATCCAAGGCATTGCATCTGAAGCGATAGCTGCACCTGGGAATAATACTGAACGGTCCATTTTAGCGCGATCTTCTTTGTTCTCATCGGGTTTTAAGAAGTGCATGACAACCACGGTACCGGGCGCTGATGCTTGTAGTTCAGTGACTTTTTCTTGGTTTAGTGCTTTACCATTCGCTTCCATGTAGCTAGCGCTTGGTACACCCCAACGTTGTAACCAATCGTCACCACGGAAAACTTCTGCGCCAATAACGGAAGAGCCAGCACCATAAGGATAAGCTTCAGTAGTAACGGCTAAACCTTGATCAATGGCGGATTGAACTAAATCGGCACAATCTTCGATATCTTGTACTGACGTGCTGTTGAGGTGACAAATGTGCATGTGTGCACCCGTTGTCGCCGACAGGCTAATGAGTTCTTGGTATGCTTCAAAGCTTGATTGTGGCTCTGCGCTGTTTAGGTAACGAACGTGAGTGTAGGTTGGTACTTCATAGCGTTTTGCTAGTTTAGCAAGATCATAGTACTCTTTGTGGCCATAACCTGGTGCGTAACCCGCGTTAATACCAATGCCTAAGCCCCCCTCTTTAAGACCTTGCTCAACCGAGCCCAGAATTTGTTTTAATTCATCTGGGGTTGCTAGGGTATTTTGCCAATTGTTTTTAGAAAAAGCTTTCTGGAACCAAACAATCGTACCATCAGGAGCAGGCATCGTAGGTTCTTTTGCTTGAATACGAGCGTAAGTCCATGCTACAGAAGCGCCGTAATTAATCGGGCGACCTTCAGCAGCAGTAATATCGTAGTACGTTCCGATTGGGAATAGACCAGATTCCATCTCAAGAGCGGTGGTTACGCCATCGAATGCTTGAGCACGGGCAGCAGGAAGTTGTTGTCCGTGAGCGTGCATATCGATAAAGCCAGGTGCAACCACGAGACCTTCAGCATCGATGATTGTTTTGCCTTGCAGCTTTTTGTCTGAGATTGCAGCAATACGCTTACCTTTAATACCGACGTGACGAATTGCGTCGAGTCCAGTTTCAGGATCAACAACACGGCCATTTTCGATAACGATATCAAATGGCCCTTTCTCGTTAGGCATCAGTTTGATGTTTTGGCCAACCAGTTTTTCAGGGGCTGCATGTAAAACAGAGGCAAAAGGCAGTGCCGCAGCCCCAACCGCTAACTTAGTCAAAGTCGAACGTTTATCTGTATCGACACCATCAAGTAATACTTGCGTAGCGTCCAATTCATTTGGGTCGTAATTTTTCATATTGATACCTGTTATGTTTGTTGTAAAAAAATACTAGTTCATGATTGCTATGAAAACTATGCTGCATGTAGAAAAATCAATCGATTGACTAACACCCACCTTTCCATCATTAGAATCCACTGCCAACCGTTATATAAAACGCGCTGTCAACGTCACTAAAAGCGAGGTCTACCCCCATGTGTAACCCATATCGGCAAGCTATCTGATAGCGAAATCCAGCACCATACGCATCGACACTTTCATCGTCTGACAGACTGCCCTCTACTGTCGCTTTACCCAGGCCATAAAACGCAGAAACGGTCCAACGATTATCAATCGCATTATCGTATTCCGCGACAACACCCAGCCCAGAGGTCACCGAGCTTTCGCCCATAAAATATTGAATAACGCCATTGATAGCGTTATTCACATCTTCATTACTGGTCTCAAACTCTACCGAGCTCTGGCCAATAATCTGTTTCACACCCAGCATCAATGGTGTGTTTGCCACTCGAAACTGGAGCTGCTGAAGCGCAGCGACTCCCGAGTTTTTTGTGCCGAATTGAATCGTTTTGTTGTACGACGCACCTATACTGAACTCTTTGAAAATATCGAGGTTCGCCTTTCCAGCGCCAACGCCACCCGTATATCGAATGGTATCTTTTAGCCACGACGGTATCACCGTTAATGTCGGTATCAGAACCTGCGCCATATTCAAAGTCCCCACCATGAATAAAGACATACACGGGTAATGACTCTGAACCATTGATCTCCGAAGGACGCCAAATATTAAGATTCAAGCAATCTTCAGATTGCTCTTGCTGGGTTATTTTAAGCTGTGGGCACACGACGCCAAATTGTGTCGCATCTATAGCGCTATCAGCATTGTCTTCTAATTGACGGAGTGACTGTGCTGAAAACGTTGTTGATCGGCGTAAGTGATTCCTTTAAACGCTTCAATGGATACGCGTTGCTCGTCACCTGCTAAGGTATTGATCACAACAGACTCTCTATTTGCGAAAAGAGTCGCGTCCCCGATGGATACTGAAACCTGCTCTGTTGGTAATGTCTGAAGCGGTTCTGGCTTAATAGGACGTGAGCTGGTTTCATCACTACCCCACGCAGAAAGAGCAACAGTGATAGCGATAACCATGAGTGAGCGATGCGTTAAATTCATGGTTGTACCCATAAATGTGTTCGGCCATCTGACCTGATATTGGTATCATCAAACCTGAGAATCCCTATGCTCAGCCATGCTCATTTCTGGAGTATTTGAAGTATTTTTTCTTTATGGTGCGATATTAATTCACTCTTTAAATTTGAATAAATCGCTTATGCAGGACGTGACCCTACATATATTCACTACCGTGAGTGGATGTCGCTTTTTATTTATCACAAAGACTTCTTGTTGTACCTTATTTGGCTGACTATCTAGGGTTGATAAAATTTCAACGGGTTCTTGAAACAGCTCTATAGGGGGTTGCTGTGACTCTCCTTCTGAAGCTTCAAACTCATCAAAGAACCCAAATATGTTATTAGAGTCCGATGGCATAGTTAGCACCAAACGTAAGTTTCGAGGCCAAAGCCAATATTGTTGAGGTCTGTTTTGACTTGACCCGAAGAGGTCCAAGGTAGAAGTGCGTCGATATCAGGCTCTGCTTTCGCCAGCTCTTTCATGCACTTGACCATGTAGTCTTAGAGGATAAGACCGTTGGCTTTCGCGGTCTCGATGATGCTGTAAAGCATCGCGCTCGCATCAGCACCGTTTGGTGTGTTGGAGAACAGCCAATTTTTCCTGCCAATAACCAGCGGTTTAATTGCGCGTTCAGCGCGATTATTATCGATAGATAAGTGACCATCGTCGATATAACGAATGAGTTTAGGCCATTGCCCGAGCTAGTACTTTATTGCTTTGCCTAGTGGGCTAGAGCCTATCACCTTCTGGGTTGTCATCCATTGGTAAAGCTCATCCAGTATCGGCTTGGCATACGCTTAACGCTCTGCTTTGCGTTCTTCGGCAGGCGCACCTTTTAAGCGTGATTCTATCCCGTAGAGCTTTTGGGGGTTAGCCAGCACCTTATCAGCCTTGCCCGATTTACCTTCCCCTTGAAGCTTCTTCGCGTCCATGAACTTGCGTTAAGCACCCCACATTAGTGACGTGATGCAGACCATGATAAGCCGTGTAGCCATCGGTTTGTAGATAACCGTTGTAGTCACCTAAAAAGTCCACGGGGCACACCCTCGCGCGACTGTTTTGATAGTCGTACAAGGCGATTTTTTCACATTCGGCAGTGCCGCTTCGGGCGAGTCAGCGCCTGAGCAGTAAAGCCACATATAACACTGCTTCTCTTCTTTGAGCACATTGAGCGGCGTTTCATCCGCCTGAACCACCACTTGTTGAAGTAGGTTCTCCTTCAAGGCCGCATACAGCGGGGCGAACTTCTCACTGACTTGGATAACCCACCTTGCCATGGTGGCGCGTGATAGCTCGATACCCGACTGGGTAAACAGCGATCATCAATCAATGCATTGGGTGCTAACTCTTGTCCTCCACCCGCTAAGCGACCATTACAAAAAGCACCCACAAGGATCTCGCCGGTAAAGCTGCCTTTGTCTATGGGCAACGTGCCACTGTAGGGTTTAAAGCCAAGTGCTTTCACCACACCTGTTAGTGTATACGCACCGCCACCGAGAAAATCTTTAAGCTCGACTGGCGTTTCAGCTGTGACTTCAGCACCAAAACCCGCCGCAGCGACATTCATAAAATAGCGGTCATTCGCACGCACGCTATCCACCGCAAACGCCTTGCCTTCCAGCGCCAGTTCAAAAGCACCCGAAATATCGTTAGGTATTCCCGTTGCGGTAGCAAAATCATTCGCAGTGCCCATTGGGACAAGCGCCAGTTGTGGTCTTTCACTGGCACGGAACAGGTTGAGCGCGTTAACGGCTTCATTCACCGTTCCATCGCCACCGACAACAATCAGACGCTTAACACCATCGCATATTGCCTCGCTTACCAAACGAAACATGTCCGACGATTCCCAAGTCACTCTAACTTGCAGGTCAATATCATTGTCCCTCGCCGCAAAGGTGGCTTGCCTTAATTCCGGGATATTGGCTTTCTTTCCGTTTAAAATCACGCGAATGCTGTCCATGGCTATGTCCTTGTATAGGCTAACTTGATAACTCTTTTGCTGCCGCTTTGATCTTAGCTCGTAACCACTTATGGCTTGGTTCATTAGTACGGCTTGGATGCCAAATCATACACATATCGAGGTCTTCCAACTCGAAGGGTAATGGTAGTGTTTTTACCGCGTACTTTTCAGCAAAACAACGCACTGATGAAATAGGCATTACTCCGATGTACTCAGAGCCTTCGATAACAGGAAGCATCTCTACAACGCCCGCTGCGCGATACACGATTCTACGTTTCTCAAGGTCACTATAGTGCTCAGAGCTTAATAAGCTTTTGCGCGCATGCCACCTAGAGACCACCACATGCTCGAGTGCTAAGAACTGTTCCATATCGATGGTATCGCCAACCGTAGGATGATCACTACTACACACCACGACCAGCTCTTCTGTAGAAATCACCTCGTGCTTAAGCATGGTTCTTCCTTTAGGCGTCATATCAACAATCACGTCGTGTCTTTGCAGCCTTAAATCAGACTCATAGTCTTCGGTAAACAGAGGATGAACCTCTAACGCGATACCTGGTGCGACTTGGCTGATTAACCGGATGACTTTTGGCATCATTTCGTAGCTCGCCGCCGAGACGCAGGCAATGGAAAACACGCGGCCTGAGGTTTTAGGATCGAAGTCTCTTGATGCGGATAAGGTAGAAGTAAAGTTTTTAAGTGCAGCGGCCATTGCAGGATAGATATCAATAGCGAATGTGGTTGGCTCTACGCCTGATGTGGTGCGATGAAACAGTGGCTCATCATAGATATCTCTCAACCTTGCAAGTGCTTTACTCACTGCTGGTTGGCTTATATCCATGCGATTAGCAGCTCTAGATAAGTTCTGCTCTTCATAAATAGCGACAAATATAGGAATTAGATTTAGTTCGGTACTTTTCATACAGTTCCATATTAAAGAAACAGGTTCTCCATAGTAGAGAACCTGTCGATTATGTTCGATGCGAATGACTAAAGTTTGCTACTTAGTTCTATCTTTTAAGTCTGGCAAGGCTTTAGGGATTTTCAAGCGAGCAGCAATTGAACGAGAATTGCTTGAGTTTGATGTGTCACTGGGCAAGTTACGTAACCCTTTCCATAAACGAGTGAATACGTTTTTATCTTCACATCCTTGTTGAAGGGCTTTGCTATCTTCTAGCCAACGCTTTTGTCCATTTGATTTACCATGTTGCGCTTTATCCAGTTGCACTTTATTCAGTTCTAACTGAGAGGTTTGGTTTCGCAATTGACGGTAGATAAAGGTTCTTAATGCAGCCCAATTACCTTGCTTAACTAAACGACGTAGTACCAGCCAACTCGGTGTTGGGCGGTTTGCGTAGTAACGCTTAACCGAAACAATCAACGCAATGCAGACTAACAACACCAAACCAACACTAATAAACACCGACATGTAGGCTTTGATGAAAGATTGGACTGTGTGTTTGGCTTCAAACACTTCGCCTTTTATCACCACGTTTTCAAGGCGTTGATTTTTGCTGTCCCACCACTGAAATGAAAACTCTGGCAGCGTAAACTCACCACCCTGCTGAATCACATATACAGTCTGTTCAACTCGGCTTGAGCGATAATCACCACGTTCTTGAGTGTCATCCAAACGGTTGGGCTGTGGGTAAGCTTGGAAATGCTTAGTGGACTTATTGGTTAGCACATCTGGCAGCAACACAGAAAAGCTGTCTTTTGCCTTAATCGTGATAGTTCGAGTAATAGCATCGCCAACTTTTAGCTCTTCACTTGAGCGTTGCCATTGTTGCTCTATATCTACTTCTGTCGCAGAAAACCAAGGCGTTTCATTATCGAGTAAACCTGAAGGCAACGAAGCTTCAAACTTAATCGGCTGCGTGTAAAGCGTACCGCCCACGTTTGAACCATCAGGAGCAGAAACTTGGATACGAACCGGTACGGTTGGAATAACAAACTCACCGGAAGTCATCGGATAAAGCGTCACTTCCCAACGCTGACGTGACCATGTAGTACCACCGACTCTTTCTGTGTAGTTCGTCGCGAGTTGGTTACGCTGCTTAGCGATAACGTTAGGGATTTCGATACTGCCGATTCGAGTGCCGCCCGTTAACCAGCGCGGTGTCGCCACCTCAATGTTCAGAATGACCTGCTCATTTACGCTGACTTTGCCCGGCGTTATCTTATCGCCTGACTTTGGCTTTTCCCCTACCCAAGCGATAAGCTCAACGTCACCACTTTTTTGCAGATCGAAGATATCTGCAGCAGAAACAAAAGTAGGGAAAACAGTGCTAATCAATAGAACCATCGACACAAGCAAGGTCTTGGTTAGTTTAAAGGACTCTGAGCGCCCTACCTTTACTTGAATCGATTCAAGAGCTAAATCATATCGACTCATTGCGTTTGCTCCTGTTTTGACGCTTGTTCGATGGAAGGCGCAGGATCTCTTAACTGAATTTGGAATTTGGATTTCAAGAAGAACTTAGGATCGGCTTCTACTCGCTTTAACCACTTGTCGGCAAGCTCTTGGCTGCCCAAAATCTCATTCGCGTTAAGTGTTTCCTTAAGCATCAATTCCGCTACCGTTTCTTCTTCAGCGCCATCACCCGTTCGCGGCTGATCGTCTTCGAGTTCTAAAGATTCTTCAGGGCCATCTGTGGTTCCAGACTGGCTTTCACTGGTTCGGTTTACCTCTTCGACAATTCCACTAAGCACAGCAAGATTGTTCTCCACATCCGTTCTTAGTTCTGGTGACAGATCCTCTTTCTCACTTAATGATTTCAAGAGGTCTCGTGCGGCAAGGTATTCACGCTGCCTAGCTAACGCACTCGCTGCATTGTACAAACCAAGGTCAGTTTTGGTTTGCAAAAACGCACTGTGAGCGAGCTTAAAATCACGAGCATAGTAATAAGCCGCGCCCTTTCGCATTGGGTCAGTAAAATGTTTGGCAGCTTGAAGATATTCTTTCTGATTCAACAGGCGTTGACCTTGCTGATCGGGCGTTAACCATAAGTCCCACCACCATTGAGCTGTTTTGTCCCAAGTAGTAACCGACTCCACCACAACTGGTTTCTCAGCGGTTAAGTTGACTGTTTTCGCCAAAGTGTCTGGTGAATACATGCTGCTTGTGATCATCAAACCAACGACACACCACTGCACCAACCACCCTTTTCTGAACCATAGCAACATAATGAAAGCCATTGGAATAAGCAGTCCATAGCCCATGTCTTTCCAAGGCATTGAAGATTCGCCGTTGAGCTGCATGTTTCTTTCAACCGCTCTGTTCAGTTGTTGGATATCCGAATCATCAACGGTCACTTCAATCACTCGTCCACCCGTCTTACTCGCTAAGTTACGCAGTGAATCTAGGTCGACAGGGTTATCGCTCACCACATTACTGTTTCCTGCGGCGAGAATGAGCAACTGATACGGATTGTCGTTAAAGAAACTCTCGTACGCCCTAATGGTGCTTGGGTTTACACCATCTGATACCAACAGTACAGAAGAGCCTAACTCACCAGACAGTTGCTGATTAATCAGTGGCAGTGCTTCCTCTGCTGACTTACCTGAAACAGGCATGATATCGGGTGTGATAGCCGCTAGAAACGGTTCAAACACCTTGCTGTCTTGCGTGATGGGCATCGCCACGTGTGCGCTGCCTGCATAAACCACTAAGCCCGTATTACCGCCTTTGCGAGCTGCCAATAAGTCTCTAATTTTCTGCTTAGATCGTTCCAAGCGACTTGGAGGCAAATCTTTAGCAAGCATAGATTCACTATTATCAAGCACAACCAACATCGACGCTTTGTCTTCACCAAAAGGCGAAGCCTCACGCTGCCATGTTGGGCCAGAACAGATAATGATGGCGATAGTCACAATCACCACCAATAGCTTCAACGGCAGTTGCTTGCGCCAGCCTGTTTCGCCAATCGTCAATGCATCACGTAAATGTGTAGGTAAAATGTCTTTCCACGTTGGTTTGGTCTCTTCTCTCCAACGAACCCATAACAGGAAGAACATCGGAATAAAGGCCAACAACCACAAAGGTCGGATAAAATGAAACTGGGTAAAAAACTGTTGTATCGTGAGAGAATCAGGCATCACTCTCTCCTTTCAAATTCTTAACAGAAGAAGCGAGCAGCGATCTTCGGCGTATCGTTGCTAAGCTGAATGCGGTCAAATACATCACTACAACAATCGCCATCAAATAGTGGTGCAGCCCCTGTTTAGGGCGATAAGTGGTACTTTCATATAACTGAGGTTCAAGCTCACCAATCTGAGCATAGGCTTTGGTCAGTTCGTCGCGGTTAAGTGCTTCAAAGGCTTCGCCACCTGACTCTTGAGCGACACGCTTGATGGTTTCCATATCCAGAGCAACCTCTCCAACGGTTTGCGGATCGCCCATCGCAATAACGTGAATTCGAACGCCTTTAGCCTTGGCGACTTTTGCGGCATCGATAGGCTCAACAAAACTTCCTGTATCATTACCGTCTGTTAATACGATCACGACTTTCTCTTTTTCGTTGGTGTCGACGTTTGAATCTTGAACGGCAGCACTTTGCTTTTCACTTTGTTCAAACACCTTGATCGCCAAGCCAATTGCATCGCCCAAGTGCGTACTTTGCCCTGCCATCGCGACATCGGTTTGATTAAGCAGTTCAAGCCATACATCTTGGTCCGCGGTAAATGGCGTTTGTACAAACGCTGCATCACCAAACAAGATCAAACCGAGTCGGTCTCCTTTTCTGGTTTTCGCAAAATCGGCTAACACCTCTTTGGTCGCATCTAAACGAGAGATTTTATCGCCTTGTTTAGAAGTGAAATCTTGCTCCGCCATTGAGCCAGACAAATCGACCACCACCATCACATCACGACCCAATTGTTCGCGAACCTGTGGCTCACCAAGAATGGTTGGTTTCGCTAACGCACACACGACCAATACCCAAGTAATAATGAGCGTGGTTCGTTGCCACCAGCTTGGAGTTAACTGGCTTGCACCTTCTGACGGTGCTTCCCCAATCGCTTCTACCAATTCTCGAAAAAATGGCACCTTAATCGCCATTTGCTTAGTTCGATAAGCTGGCACCGCAAAGTAGACCAACAACGGTAAAGGCAGCGCAATAAACCACAGCGGATGCGCAAATTCAAAACTGGCAGATAAAACATCAAACATTGTCTTGCCCCTCAACCGTTACCTGTACATTCGGCTTGTGAAGTTTTAGCCACATCATCGCGGTTTGAATTACCTCTAAACGCTGTTCAAAGCTCAAACGCACATTAGGGTCAATTAGGCTTTGCATCCATAATTCCGAAACTTCATCGGCAAAGAACGCATTGCTGTTTTCACTCGTGTTGGCGCTAACAGGCAGATAAGCGTTTAGACGGTTTACATAGGCTTGTCCAAACAGCTTTGCATTACTGCTGTCTAGGTAACGAAGCACCACTTTGAGAACTTTAAAGGTTCGCTCGGTTGAGTTCTTGTCTCGTGCATCCAATAGCACGAGCTCTTGAAGCGCTTCTTTGCGATAACGGTTATTCCACCATTTCTGCGCCAAACGATAAGCCAGATAGATAGCGACCAATAACAGAATAACGCCAAGGATCTTCCAGCCGATAGTTTGAGGAGCCCAGCTCACACTGTCAGGAATCGCTACATCGTGCAGTTCGCGGAGGATATAGGTACCAACAGCCATTTAGCGCCCTCCCACTAGCTTCTGCAGCTGTGATATGTGATTGCCCGACGTGTCTAATTCTATATAAGGGAGGTTTTTCATCGCCATCAATTTAGCAAGGGACTGTTTCTGCAGTGCCGCTTTTTGAGCAAGACTTTCACTCGCGAGGTTTACCTTAGATTGGCTATCCAGATTAAGTTGAAAGCGACCATCACCCACCACCCAGTTTGCGCTTGCAAGATCTTGAGGCAATGACTGTTCTAATGGGTCGGTGACCATAATGGCCAAGATATCGTTGTGTTGCTGTAACTGCTTTAGTCGATCGAGATGTTGTTCTCGGCAGTCTCGCCAGTCACTAATGAATATCAAGGTTGATTGCTTGAGTCTCATTCGCTTGATCAGTTCAATCCACTGGCTAAAACCAACACCCTCGCTGTCACTCACACTCACGTCTAAGCTTTGATTAGCCTTGGTAAGATGCTTTAACTGAGCCAATAAATCAGACTGTGAACGCTGCGCTTTGGTATGAAAGAGCTTTTGGTGTGACGCTAAAACGAAGCCGACACGATCACCATCTTTAAGCACTCGCCACCCACACAGTGCCGCCACTTCGGCAGCCACAACGGATTTCATGGTGTTTTGAGACGCAAAGAACATCGAACTGCGCTGATCGACACAGATCATCACATTACGGTCTTTCTCTTCGGTATAGCTACGAACATGAGGCTTACCCGTTCGCATCGTAACTTTCCAATCGAGATTACGGATATCATCACCCAATTGGTAATGACGTAATTCTTCGAAGTTCAAACCACGACCACGGAACAAAGAGTTATGTCTGCCCGAAAGTACGCTGCCCGCTTTTAAATGAGGTAACAGTGAAAACGACTCAGCTTGAGCCTGAATTCGCACTAACCTTGAATAATCACAATACAGTCGTGGATCAAGGCCTTGCGATTTGGGAGCTTGTGTTGGCTTCGCCATGACGCCCCCTAGTTATCCAATCTCAACATTATCGAGCAGTTCTTCAACCACTCTTTGATGGTCAACACCATCGGCCAATGCGTCGTAAGACAACGAGAATCGGTGACCTAATACGGTTGGTAACATGGCACGCACATCGTCCAACGTGACATGGTCACGTCCTTGCAACCATGCATAAGCGCGAGCACATTTATCCAACGCGATGGAAGCACGCGGACTTGAACCAATCTCAATCCATTTAGACAAGTTTGATTCTGGGTAACGCTCTGGCTTACGAGTTGCCATCACCAAGGCCACAATGTAGTTCTCAACTAAATCAGAAACGGCAATGTCTGGAAGTTGGCGCCGAGCTTCAAGTACCAACTCAGGTTCAATATGTTGTGGCGTGACTAATTCTGAACTCGTCTCGCTACCGAGTTCCTCACTGCGCACAAGTCGAATGATGTCGCGTTCAGCTTCATCTTCTGGATAGTCGACTGTCACTTTCATAATGAAACGGTCCATTTGTGCTTCAGGCAGTGGATACGTACCTTCTTGCTCAACTGGGTTTTGTGTGGCTAGCACCATGAACAAATCTGGCAGGATGTGAGTTTGACCACCCACCGTAATCGTCCCTTCCGCCATCGCTTCAAGCAGAGCAGCCTGTACTTTTGCAGGCGCACGGTTCACTTCATCGGCTAATACAATGCTGTTGAAAATAGGACCCGGTTGGAAATGCAACTGAGGCTTTCCATCAAGCTCTTGATACACCTCCGTGCCCGTCACATCAGATGGCAGCAGGTCTGGCGTAAATTGAATTCGACCAAAACTGGTGTTCAGTAGATTCGCCAGCGATTTTACTGAGCGAGTTTTCGCTGTACCGGGAAGTCCCTCTAAAAGCACATGGCCATTAGTCAATAACCCTATCACCAGAGCCCGAACGACGTGGCTCTGACCGATAACACTTTTCTCTGTTTGTTCAATCAGTTGGTTTATTGCTTGTTGCGCATGGTTCATAGGTCTTCCCTTAATTCAATCTGGCTGCGTACATCCTACTCACAAGCTCCATAACTATTAGTTATAAACGCGATAATTGGTTACAAGCGGAATAAGCAGCAAGCTCGATAGCCAAGCTCACCTCATCGCTTTATTTAAACCTAGCTTTCAATTGGTTAATGGCTTCCGGCGGTGCCACTTTGCTCAATGATGAAATACATTGCTCAAACGCCTTTGGTACGCCCGGTATATGACTGTTTCGCGCCAACACTTCACACTGGGCATACTGGTGCTGTGGGTTGCGGCTAAATTGGTAAGCCTTATGCAGTGATTGACTTGCCGCAAGCACATCCGATTTTTCCAAAGCCAATCCGTACACATACCAATATTGAGGGTCGGTTTGCGCAGTTTCAGCGGCTTGTTTAAGGTAGTCCGTTGCTTGTTCGTAATCTTTCACACGAAGCAGAGACAATCCTGTGCTGTATGGCAAAACACTCGATTTAGGCTGAGCTTCAATACCTTGCTTCAAGGTCGACAACGCTTTTGCCTCGTTACCTTGCGCTCGATACAAATCCGCTAAATTGGCGTAGCTGTTTTCGAAATAAGGCTCAATCTCGATAGCGCCTAGATAAAACTCAATCGCTTTGTCGTGCTGGCCTAAATCTCGGTAAACGTTGCCTAGGTTAGTACGTCCAAATCCTCTGTCGGCATTAAATTGCTGTATTTCAATGTACTCTTCTAATGCAGGCTTGATTTGGTCTTTCTGCAGAGGGTTCATTTCTCCCCAATAACGCACTAATGCGCCTGCGGTTTCTGAACGAATCGACAATACAGGGTCTTTCAGTAGCGGCTCTAGAATTTGCCAACGGTCAGTGAATGGGAAACCAGACGAGCCTTGTACCACACCCAAACGGATCATTTCATCATCATGTTTCACCGCTCTTGCCAGCGAAATAAGCGTATTCTTACCCGTATTACCGCCCAAACGTTCTAAGCTCGATGCACGAATGATATTGCTTAAGCTGGAGTCCTGAGCCGAGTATGCCAACGCATCCTCTGCCCCTCTGTGCCCTATTGAGTCAGCATAAAAGGCAACGGCAAAGTGCTGCTGATTACGATACTTAGAATCTGGGAACCACTCACCGATTTGCTTATCTGCCCACTGGTCGGTTTGGTCTTCATGACAGCTAGTACAAACGTTCGGCGTTTTAATGTGTTGGCTAATATCAGGACGCGGGATATGCCAACTGTGGTCGCGTCTTGGGTCGACCTCCATGTAAGTCGTCTCTGGCATGTGACAAGTCGTACATTGTGAAGCTTCAGTATTCGCTTCGTGGAATGTGTGCTTCTCAGGCGTGTATTCTGATGCAATGTGACATTGGCTACACACGGCTTCTTCCGCAATTTTTAGTTCAGCAGTATGGGGATCGTGGCAGTTAGTACATGTGACGCCTTTTTCCGCCATAACGGATTGAAGGAAAGATCCGTAAACATAATCTTCATCGTAGATTTGACCATCGTTGTGGTAAAGCTCTGGGGTAATCAAGCTCAAGCGATACTTATCAAAGAAAGACCCGTTAACGTGATCACCCGTTTCATTTAACTGAGTACGACGGCTGTGGCATTGAGCACAGGTTTGAACTTGATTGGTATGGATGATGTCTTTTGGTTGCAGGGTTGAATTACCCTCTTGATAGATCCACTCTTTGACCGACTTCGACAAGTCGCGGTCAAAACCATAATGCGCCGAGACTGGAGCATCCTTTCCACCGTTAGCTTTTGCTAGCTGAGCCTTTTCAACGTGCTCACTCGCAGGGCCATGACACGCTTCACAACCGACATTAATCTCAGACCAAGTAGTGTTGTAGGTATTACTCGCGCTGTCGTAGTTTTTCTCTAGGTTCGTTGAATGGCAATCAGCACACATGAAGTTCCAGTTTTGACCGCTATTGGTCCAGTAGAATTCATCGGTGTTGGTGGTATCAGGATAGAGGTGAAACCAGCGTTGACCGCCTTCGCCCTCAGTGCGAGAATCCCAAGCGAAAGGAATCAACTGTACACGGCCGTCTTCAAATTCAACCATGTATTGTTGTAGTGGTTCAAAGGCAAAGGTATAGCTGATTTTGTAATCTTTAAAGTGGCCGTCTTGCCCTTCAATATTGACCCAGAACTCTTCGCCCTTGCGGAAAAATCGGTTGGGTTTACCGTCATGAGTGAATGTTTGATCGTTGAAATCGCCTAATACAGATTCGTCTGTAGCGTGCTTCATCGCCATATCATGATGAGAGCCCTCCCACGCTGCGACTTCTTCACTATGACAATCAACACATGCTTCCGAACCGACATATCTGGCTTTAGAACCGATAGGTAAAGCGTCAGAGCTAACGGGTGACGCTACAGAGTTGGCCTTTGAAATATCAGAGTTGATATTAGGATCTTGCTCGTTGGCATAGGCGTTCAGACTGAACAGCGACAACATCAGTGAAGACAAGATTGCGGATAATACTGCGACTCGCTGGTGTTTCAATCCGTTTACCAGTGAGCACAACCATGCAGACATAACATTCCTTGTTTTTATACATCCTTATGCTTAATAAGGTAGACGTAAAAACAACGAATTTACAATTATTTAGTGGCAATGAGCTCGATAGTTGTGACTCATATTCACGACCGGGATTTACTCATCGGTATGCGCATAAAAAAAGAGCTCCTAAGAGCTCTTCAATCTGTTCAGTTTCACTCAAACAATCACTTACTTGTTATGAGATTCCTGCAGTTTTTCCATTACCTGATCCAAGCTAAAGCTCGCAGCTTTTTGACGTGGCGGATATTCAGCAAAGGTTTCTAGGAACTTGCCCACATACGCTTGTGCTGGAACGAACATATAAGCATGGTCTAACAACCAGTCGTAATATGTGTTCGATGTAATGTCTGCGTTTTCGTATGGGTCCATACGCAGGTTAAACAGTTTAGGAAGACGTAACGTCACGAACGGTTCAGCCCAAATTTTCATGGTACCCGTTGCACGCTGCTCCATGAACACCGCTTTCCATTGGTTGTAACGAAGCGCCGCTAAATCACCATCATCGGTAAAGTAGAAGATCTCCGAACGACGGCCTTTCTCTTCTTCACCCGTTAGGTAAGGAAGGAAGTTGTAACCATCTAAGTGAACCTTAAACGTTTTATCACCGGCAGTATGACCTTTGAGTAGTTTCTCTTTGATTTGGTCATCACCAGCGGCGGCAACGAAGGTTGGCATCCAGTCCATATGGTGCATGATTTCGTTAGATACGGTTCCTGGTTCAATCTTACCAGGCCAACGAACCATTGCTGGTACACGGTATGCGCCTTCCCAGTTGGTGTTTTTCTCACCACGGAACGGGGTTGTACCCGCATCAGGCCAAGAGTTCATGTGAGGGCCGTTATCCGTTGAGTAGAAAACAATCGTGTTGTCTTTGATACCCAACTCATCCACTTGCTTCAATAGTTGCCCAACGTGTCGATCGTGCTCAACCATACCATCAGCGTAGTTACCGACACCGGTTACGCCTTTACTGTCGGCTTTCACGTGCGTTCTAAAGTGCATACGTGTCGCGTTCCACCACACGAAGAATGGTTTGTCCGCTTTCACTGCGCGATCCATAAAATCAAGTGCCGCGTCTAGTGTTTCTTCATCAACCGTTTCCATACGCTTACGCGTCAGTGGACCGGTATCTTCAATCTTGCCATCAGCGAATGACTTAATGACACCACGCGGACCGAACTTCTTACGAAACTCAGGATCGGTTGGGTAATCTTCATTCTCTGGTTCTTCTTCAGCATTTAGGTGGTAAAGGTTGCCAAAAAATTCGTCAAACCCGTGTGCTGTTGGAAGGAATTCATCTTTATCGCCAAGGTGGTTTTTACCAAATTGACCTGTCATGTAACCCATAGGTTTCAGCATTTCTGCGATTGTCGCGTCTTCTGCTTGTAAGCCAATGTCTGCGCCCGGCAAACCTACTTTACTCAAACCCGTTCGTAATACACTTTGTCCCGTGATAAAGGTAGAGCGACCCGCAGTACAAGATTGCTCTGCGTAATAGTCCGTAAACATCATCCCTTCTTTCGCGATGCTATCAATATTCGGGGTTTTGTAACCCATGAGACCGAAGGTGTATGCACTCACATTGGATTGACCTATATCATCACCCCAAATTACAAGTATATTCGGCTTTTCTGCTGCGATACTACTCCCCACCGTGCCAATTAAAGCAGCGGTAAAAATCGCTAATCGACGTTTTACGCCATATCTCGCTGTCATAGAAACCTCTATTGTATTGGTTATTTGCATCCTGCACTTAACATATAGTTCAAATTTTAATCATTGGCGATACAACCTAAGCTATTAATATTTTTATTTTTTTGAAGATAAATAAGAAAGAAATGCCCATACTTTTCGAATCTATTATTTGACTTCCCTCACACTCAACTTATTAATTCAGAAACCATAAAACAAAATAAACCATTAATTAACAATACCCTAACCCACCTCCATAACATTTGGTTATAAAGACTATAAAAGGACAAAGAGCCTAATCGAGATTAATGTTTCGTCAACGATGCGTGGCCTGTAACGCATTAATCTCAAATAACAATTGGAGTCCTTATGGCTACCCAAATCAATAAACTAGCATTAGGTGTTGGCCTATTAGCAGCTTCTTCAGCGGCAACAGCAGCAGAAAAACCAAACATTCTTGCTATCTGGGGTGATGACATTGGTGTATTCAACATCAGTGCATACAACAACGGTATGATGGGTTACGAAACACCTAACATCGACCGTATTGCTAACGAAGGCGCACTATTTACTGACCACTACGGTCAACAATCGTGTACTGCTGGTCGTGCTGCATTCCTAACAGGTCAAGAACCTTTCCGTACTGGTCTATTGACTATCGGCATGCCAGGTTCGGACCACGGTATCCCTGATTGGGCTCCAACGATCGCAGACCTTCTTAAAGAACAAGGCTACATGACAGCTCAGTTCGGTAAGAACCACATGGGTGACCAAGACAAACACCTTCCAACGAACCACGGTTTTGACCAGTTCTTCGGTAACCTGTACCACCTAAACGCGGAAGAAGAGCCAGAGACATACTACTACCCTAAAGACCCTGAGTTCCGTAAGAACTTTGGCCCTCGTGGTGTAATCAAATCGACTTCAGACGGTAAGATTGAAGATACAGGCCCTATGACGCGTAAGCGTATGGAGCATGCGGATGAAGAGTTCCTAGAAGAATCTCTAGCATTCATGGAAAAAGCGGTAAAAGCTGACAAACCATTCTTCATCTGGCACAACACCACTCGTATGCACGTGTGGACTCGCCTACAAGAGAAATACCAAGGTAAGTCAGGTATCAGTATTTATGCTGATGGTATGTTAGAGCATGATGACCATGTTGGTGTGCTTCTAGACAAGCTGGATGAACTAAAAATCGCTGACAACACTATCGTAATTTACTCTACCGATAACGGTGCTGAAACGGTTTCTTGGCCTGATGGCGGCGCAACTTACTTCCACGGTGAGAAAGGTACAACTTACGAAGGTGGTATGCGTGTGCCTCAGTTAGTTCGCTGGCCTGGGACTATCAAACCTGGAACTAAAATCAACGATATCATGGGCCACCAAGACTGGATTCCTACTCTACTAGCAGCCGCTGGTGATGATAAAGTGGTTGAGAAGCTAGCATCTGACAAAGGTGCAACTTACAACGGTAAAAACTGGCGCGTACACCTAGATGGTTACAACTTCCTGCCTTACTTCCAAGGTAAAGAAGAGAAAGGCCCTCGTGACAGCATGCTTTACTTCTCTGCTAACGCTGAGCTAAACGCAGTACGTTGGAATGACTTCAAGATTTCGTTTGCTGTGATGGATGGTAACATTGTGGATGCAGTTCGTTTCCAACCAAACTGGCCTCAAGTTGTTCACCTACGTGCTGACCCATTCGAGAAAGCACCGCACGAGTCTGGTATGTACCTACGCTGGATGGCAGACAACATGTGGTTATTCGTTCCAGTAGGAAATCAGGTTCAAGAGTTTATGACGACGCTACCAGATTACCCTATGCAGAATAGCCAAGTACTGAACCCTGGTAACTTCAACCAGAATGCATACATGCTTCAAGGTAAACTTAAGCAATTAGAAGCGGCAGCAGCGCAAGCTAAATAAGCTTAGATAGGCGGTGTAGATTGTTCAAACTGTATAGATGTGTATTGCACTAAGATTGATAGTAAATACATAATCTAGTACGAAAGCCGTGATAACTCACTTGAGTTACCACGGCTTTTTTCGTTTAACGCCATTCGGCTTAAATTCAATTGAAAGAGCTTCATTCAATTCTGACTAAGATCTCCCGATCAATCCCCGCTAGACAACTACCTAAGCGATTTAATTTCCTACCACTTGTCTTGCAACATCAAGTATGCGCAACTAGGTTTATAAATAACACCTATCATTGGAAAGTGAAATGAAGGTGATATCAGAAGGATTCTGAATTGCCATAATTGTCAAAACTAGATGGACTAATGTTATGAAAACGCCATGTTTAGCAGGAATAAGCATCACTGTCATTGTCGTTTCAGTCGCTATGCTAGTTTATGACGCGGCCTCTTCAAAAATGCACACCTCGTTCGAACACCAAGAAGATCACGCCCATGAAAGCGATCATGATGACTCTCACTCTTCAGGGCACTCCGCACATTCCGAAGAAAAGCACGCACATAAAACCGTCGCTTCAAGCCAACCCATATCCCCGATTCCAAACTCTCCCGAGATAAATCATGAACTGGCCAAAATTGGTTGGGTGCTATTTAAAGACCCGAACCTTTCTTCTAACCGCAGTGTGAGCTGTGAAAGTTGTCATAGCCTGCAAACCAACGGCGCAGAGGTGATTCCAGTTTCGATTGGCGTAAACGGCGCAGGGATGAGAAATTCACTCACCGTTTTTAACGCGGTCTTTAACTATCGGTTCTTCTGGGATGGTCGGGTGAATAATCTCGGCGATCAAATTGATGGCCCAGTGCACAACGTCGATGAAATGGATTCAAACTGGCAACATATTACGGATTATGTGTCTCAATCGAAAACTTACATCGACTTATTCCAAGAACAATCAACGCCCATTGACGAAGCTTCAATTAAGGCTGCTCTTATTGAATTTATGCAGGGTTTGACCACACCAAATGCCCCTTTCGACCTGTATTTACAAGGTGACAACGCAGCACTTTCTGAAACCGCCAAACGAGGTTGGGAAACCTTTCAAGAAGAAGGCTGTATTCGTTGCCACCAAGGTACCAACATTGGTGGAGGCATGGTGATGCGATTTGGTTACTTCGGGTTATCGAAAACAGGAACCGAACGAAGTGAAGACCAAGGTCGCTTTATGTTTACCGCGCAACCACAAGATAAGCATCTATTTCGTGTTGCTAGCTTAAGAAACGTGGCGATCACTGCACCCTATTTTCATGACGGCCAAACAGCCACACTCGAAGAAGCGATCAAAATCATGGGTGAAAGCCAACTCGGTAAAACGTTTGAGAAACAGACCATCAACGATATCAAGGTCTTCCTCGAATCCCTTACCGGTAACCGTCCTCAAATGTTAATGGAGTTTGAAAATGAATAAGATCAGACTCATATTTCTACTGTTTGTATCGCTTTTCATCGGCTTAATTAGCTTCATTATGCTGACCTACTCCGAGCATGAAAAGGTCACCGAATATGGAGTGCCTATTCGGGAGTTAGGCCATGAAGTATTAGAAATGCGTGATCACATCACCAATGCAGCGCTTGCGGGTATTTCCAACCCTTATCAAATGTCTGCAGATTTGGTGGCTTTAGAAAGAGAGTTACAACTGCTCAGAGAAAGTTATCAAAGCGAGAATATCCACTCTACGTTCTTTAAACACTTACCAACAGCGCAATTATTGGAGCGCTTCTACGATGCTTCAATGTCGAACTTAGATACGCTAGACAACCTAGTAGGACTTAGTGTGGCTCGTCAGTTTATTTTGCAATCTTTAACTCTACAACTCACAGAGAGCAGCTCAACTGATGCTGAGATAAACAATGCAAATATCGACATTCAAAGCGCGCTTCTTGCGAGTGTGTTGGTTGGGGGAATCGAAATTAACCATTCTGGTGTCAACTCCGAGCTGGCGAACCTTTATAAAACGTTTACCGAACTCAACCAGCAACAAAGTCAGCTGTTATCTCAAGTACTTTCAGCACACAGCATGGAGTACATTGAACATATTGAGCATGAGTTTACCGATCTGCAAGACCAACTTAAAAGTATCATCGTTAAGCTTATTATCGTTTTGGCGTTGCTGACTTTAGCGTTCTCATTCACCATGTTTTTCTTCCGAGTCTTCGAACTCAAAAGAAACAACCTCTCCTATCAAGAAGCCGCAGACAAAGCAGAAAAAGCCAGCGAAGCAAAATCTCTCTTTCTAGCGACCATGAGCCACGAGTTACGAACCCCAATGAATGGTGTGTTAGGTATCGCTCAAATCATAAAGGAAGACTCGCAAAGTTTAGATACTCGCAAACAGGCCCAAATCATCATTGATTCAGGACAACACCTTGTCACCATATTAAATGACATTCTTGACTTTTCTAAGGTGGAACAAGGCAAGATGGAGTTGGAATATAGCCCGTTCTCTGTCACCGACGTCGTGACACACCTTGATAAAACATTGACACCTCTTGCAGAAGACAAAGGCCTAGCTTTTATCATTAAAGATAACATTCCTACCAATATTCAGTTGATTGGTGACTCTGCACGTACACGTCAGATCTTATTTAATTTAGCAGGCAACGCAGTCAAGTTTACTGAGTCAGGAAAGGTTGAAGTGGAATTCTTGATTGCACCGACTACCCCACCAAGCGTGAATATATTAGTGACTGACACAGGTATTGGCATTGCAGAAGACAAAATCGACCATATATTTACCGCCTTTGAACAAGCCGAGCTCTCAACAACCCGTAAGTTTGGTGGCACAGGGTTAGGGCTTTCCATTGTTCAGCAGTTAGTCGAACTGATGGGCGGAACAATTAAGGTTTCCAGCCAGCTTGGTTTGGGCACTCAATTTAAGATCTCTTTGCCGTTGGAGATGCATGAGCTTGAAGAACAAGTCATCGACCAAACGCCAACCAAAACCAATGAGACTCTCGATGACTTCTCAGTATTGTTAGTCGAAGACAACAAGATCAACGCAATGGTGATTAGGAAGTTCTGTGAGTCGATAAACTTAACGGTTGAGAATGCCTACGACGGTTTACAGGCCTTAGATAAGTTGGCGTCAAACCAATATGACCTGATCATAATGGACAACCATATGCCCAACATGAGCGGTATTGAAGCGATTCAAAAAATCCGTGGCGAACTCAAGCTGACTACGGTTGTTTTTGCATGTACCGCCGATGTATTCAAAGAGGCCCACGATGAATTCATCGAATCAGGCGCAGACTTTGTACTCACCAAACCGTTACAGAAAAACAGCTTACAAAACGCCATCAACGAGTTTCACCAACAGTTTGAGGTCAACCGCCATCACTCCGTTAACGCACACAATCTTCCAAACAAGGAAAAAAGTAACATCACGATGTTAACGCGTCACCCTAAGAACAAATTGCCACTCACAGAGGAAGAACTGTCGCGTAGCCAATTTTTAGCTAATGATGAGCTTAAAACAGACGAGAAACTCAAATGCTTAACTTCTCTCGTTGATGAGCTAGAAAACGAAATCGATGAGTTAATAGAGCTATTTTCGGACGCCAAGCAGGATGACCTCTCCAGAACATTGAAGGCGGTTAAAGAGATTGCAGCAAGATATGAAATGAACGAAGTGCTTGAACTCGCGAGCTCAGCCGAACAGATAGCCGATCAACACATCATGCCCGAAGCAGAATTGCTTCAACAACTGATCAATCGATTGATGGTCAATAGTCATCAAGCCACTCGATTGATACACAAACTCCACCAGCAACGCAAAATGGGGTAAAGGAAGGTATCACATGCTATGGAATTTGAACTTACCTAGCACCGGCCCACACTTGTTCTTGGCTCTTGGTGCAACCATCATTTTTGTGGTCGACTATCATGTACCTTTGGGCATTGCTATGGCCGTTCCCTACGTTACGATCGTATTGCTTGCGGCAACAACGAAAGATCCAACCTCCACTGTGATGTGGGCTATCACCTGCACCTTGCTAACGCTCATTGGCTACTACACATCTAGTACGGGCAGTGAAACCTGGTTCGTCGCCTTCAATCGCGTAATTACCATCTATGCTATTTGGATTTCGGCAATCGTTCCTATTTATGTCTCTTTAAAACCACATCAAGCGCCAACGAACGTCGATGAAGATGCTTTAACAGAAAATAAGGCAAGTCCACGCTCTCACCTGACTAGAAACCGCACAATAAACACGTTCAAAAACTAGGCTTAGGTTAAGTTTCGGTGAATTTTACCAAATCGAGACAAGGCAACTTGAAATACTTCTTTATGCATGCGAGTGTAGAACTACTCACCTAAATAACTGTATGACTATGAAAACATTACAATCCATTGCGCTGCTTTCGACAATTATCGCAGCGCCACAAGTGTTAGCTGACGTAACAATTGAAGTTCCTTCTAGCGCAGATGCTTTAGTCGAAGTCTTAGCTGTTAATGAGGCTAAACCTGATCTCGACGGTGGTTTCTTCTCTTCGAGCAAAACGATCACCGTTCCAGATGGCGTAAACCAAATCGTTTTCAAATATCAACTGGCTTTCAGCCAAGGTAACGACCGAGAGTTTGTCGATAGCGATACCATTATTGCTACTTTTGATGCGACAGACACAGCATTGACGTTTGACATGCCTAAGTTCCGTAACACCAACGAAGCGAAAAAAGGCCTTCAAAACTTAGATTGGAAACTGGTTGATGAAAACCAAAATGCAATCAGTGTTAAGCAAGACAAACTTATCAAAGATGGCATGCAGATTGGTCGTAAGTACCCGCAAGAAGCGAAGGAGTACAACCAGAAAGGCGGCATCGCTGCACTTACAGTAGGTTCTAGCGCGGGCGTAGCAGCTGCTGTCGCACAACCGGTAACGCTTCCAACAAAGATTGACGGAAATGCAGCAAATACAGCTGAAGAGATGCTCTATTTCTGGTACGAAAAAGCGGATGCTGAAACCAAGCAGAAATTCAAAGACTACGTGAACAAGTAGCTCAATGAGCTTAATTTAAAAATGAAAGAAGCTGGCAAACTGCCAGCTTCTTTTTTGTCTTCATCTAGATGATTTAGGCTTATAGAGATTAAGCAGACTCAGTCGATAACACTTTACCATCCACTTTAGTTGGCCATCCTAGCGCTTTATACTCAGCTGCTAGTAAATGGGCACAGCGGCTAGAAATTCTGGTCAAAATCAGCTTTAGCTAAGTAACCTTGAACAAGCTCTCGATATTGCTGCTTCAATGGCGCTTCAATAAAGCTCGCGTCTATCGCATTCAAACTAAACTGCGCTAACTCCTGATGCGTCATCTCATGAGCTTGGCTCACCGCATTAAAGTTATCCGACATGTAACCACCAAAATAAGCAGGGTCATCCGAGTTAATCGTTACAGCCACACCCTTTCTGAGCAGTTCGACAATGTTGTGGTCTTCCATCACATCGAATACACGCAATTTAATATTCGACAGTGGGCACACCGTCAGTGGCATTTTGGTTTCAATCAGCTCTTCGATTAGAGCTTCGTCTGTCATGCACTGGACACCATGATCCACTCGACTCACGCTGAGCATTTCAATCGCATCGACAATGTTTTGAGCCGGCCCTTCTTCTCCTGCATGCGCCACCGTCAAGAAGCCCGCTTGTTTTGCTTGTTGGAATACACGCTTGAACTTCTCTGGTGGGTGTCCTAATTCAGAAGAGTCCAGTCCAACCCCGACGATCTTATCTTGATGCTTCAATACCTCTGCGAACGTTTGAATGGCGCTCTCTTCAGATAAATGGCGCAGAAAACATGCGATGATTTGAGAGGTAATGCCCAACTCTTTATGACCCTGTTCAAGCGCACGATGAATGCCGTTAATAGCGGTGTCGAATACAATGCTACGATCGGTATGTGTCTGAGGATCAAAGAAAATCTCAGTATGGATAACATTGTCGGCTTTACAGCGTTCTAGATAAGCCCATGTTAAGTCGTAGAAATCCTGTTCTGTGCGCAGTGCATCAGCACCTTGATAATAGATATCCAGAAATGACTGTAAATCATCAAATTCGTATGCGCGTCTTAGTTGCTCTGGGGATGAATAAGGCAGCTCAATGCCATTGCGTTGAGCAAGCTGGAAAAGTAACTCAGGTTCGAGCGAACCTTCAATGTGTAAATGCAACTCTACTTTTGGGAGCCCTTGAATAAATGCGTTCATATTTCACCTACTATGGATTTTAGGTGTGCACTTACTCTGAATAATAGACAGGAGGTTTTCTTGAACGCCATTACAAAGAGTAAGAACACAATTGTGATCTAAACCCTTCGTAATCAGCACTTTGCGGGAGCTGGTAGAGACCCCCAAACCATATCATTGGGGTTATACGAAGCAAACGGTTGCTACTATACAGAGTTTAATGGGAATTTCACTAATCAATTGCTCATTAACCGATTTCTAAAGCAGGAACCTGTTTGGTTCGATCTCAACGGTAATCTGGTCGTATTCTCGACATCAGCAACATATCGATGTACTTACCCGCTTTGAACGTACTGAGTCTTTTTGTGCCTTCTAACTGAAAGCCTACACGTTCATACAAAGCAATAGCGGCGTGGTTATCGGCATGAACCTCTAACTCAAGACGCACGAGATTAAGCCAGTTATCCGCCTGATTGATCGCTTCTTGCATTAACGCCTTACCGACCCCTTTACCATGCATATCCGGGTGAATAGCAATACCAAGACCAGCGCAGTGCCTGTCTCTTACCTTGGTGGTCATGAATAAAGTAATGTGACCCACTACTTTGCCGGAGACTTCCGCAACCAGAGTGAAATGGTCTGAATGACCAAACAGTCGCTCCACTTGTTCAGAACTAAGATAAGGCTTTTGTGAGGTGTTTTCTGAAACTGAAGGGCGGCGATAAATATCGAAAATATCTTGGCTATCCGTTGCTTCTAAATGTCTAATTTGTATTTCCAAAGCGCTTCCTTATCCTATTATTTCTATCCATAAGCTAATTTTCATATTACGGATAGCAACGGGAACCTACAACCTTTAAAGGTGTAAGTGCCCGAAATAATTAAACAAATAGTAAGACTGAACTTAAACTTCTGCTTTGATGAGTATTTTTAAAATAGTGTGAATATCAGAATTTATAATCCACACCCACACTCGCTAATACTTGCTCGGAGTTATAGAAATCGATATTAGAATCTATGCTTCTTAAACCCAGTAAAGTAATGAACGCCCAATCTTTATAGCCCATCAAACCACCAAACTCATAAGCTAAGAATGCACCGAATTCATTCTCTTCACGTACTTGCCCGTAAATTGGATTCGACTCATCATATTCACGATCACTTGCATCTAGGGTGACAACAAAACCATGACGACCGATTCTCTTCGCGTAGTTTAATTCAATACCATAACTATCGAAGCTGAGTGCTCCTCCTTCTGCGTCTGAGTGGAAATACACCATTGAAGGAACAAATAGACCTGCGTGGTTTGGTAAGATAAAGCGGTATCCTGCTTTGGCGTACACATAGGTTCTTTCCCTATCCAGCAGCACAGTATCTTCCGGAGATAAGCCTTGGCTACCAGATAGCTCTTCATCAACATCTGATTGCCCAAATGCGAGATCCGTTCGAAAACCAGTTCCACCGATATTAGTGAGCTGCAGTCGTCCTACATTACCTTTCACATCCGTTTCATTTCGATTAACGCCAACAGCATACGGATCCGTCCAAGCCTTACCCGAGATAAGCGTAGGAATAACAGAAAAATCCAATATGGTGCCACCAGAAAGTTGATATCGATAACCGATCTCAAACGCAATGGTACCTGTTGCAATATCCTCTCGTGTCGTACCCGCATACACTTGGTGAGTCAGCGATTCGCCAAAAGTATATTGAACAGTACCCAAAAAGCCGAGTAGCCCTTGGTTTTCACTCTCCCCTTCCTGGGTGTTGGTGGCTTGATTCGAATCTTGTTCAGTACTCAAATTACTACTGTCAGAGTAGAAACCGGCCAATACACTGAAGTTACCGCTGAAGCCTTCACTTGGAGCAAGGCCACTGTATGCAGGCATTGAAGCCAATGCAGAAAAGACTACTGGTAAAACAAACCTCATATTCACATCCATTACTTGAATAATCACCAAATAACTATAAGCATCAAAATGGAATTACAACAAGCATTTAACAATATAAGTTTATTCGCTTGACGCTGTCGATATCGCTAACCATTCACTCAAAGACACAACAAATTGATCTATCACGATTGGGCTTTCGTAATACCTCTCGAAAATAACGGACAAAACTCAAAGGAAGACAATATGTTTAATAAATTAATCAAAACCATGTCAGTGCTAGTTGCGACGCTTCTTTTTACGGCTTTTGCTCACGCTGATCACCACGGAATGAAGAAAGATATCGTTGACGTGGCGGCTGAAAACGGCTCTTTCAACACCTTGGTAGCAGCGGTAAAAGCGGCAGGCTTAGTTGAAACATTGAAAGGTGACGGTCCCTTCACAGTGTTTGCGCCAACGGATGAAGCGTTCGCTGCGCTACCAGAAGGAACGGTTGATATGCTGTTGAAGCCAGAAAACAAAGACAAGCTGATTGCAGTACTGACCTATCATGTGGTGCCAGGGAAAATAATGGCGTCTGAAGTGATGAAACTTGATAGTGCCGTAACAGTGCAAGGCGAAGCGGTAATGGTAGGAATTGATCACGGCAACGTGATGGTCAACAAAGCGCAGGTCGTGATGGCAGATGTTGAAGCAAGCAATGGTGTTATCCATGTGATTGATGCTGTATTACTGCCTAAATAATAAAGATGAACACAAATCAAAGGTTCTTAGAGGGTGTGACAGGCTCACACCCTTTTGACGTTTAAATACCAAGTTAAGATCGGTATCAAACTAGCCAAGCCTGCCTTTATATAAGCAAGAACCCGGATTACATAAACAAGCGCCCGAATATCAGAAAGGCCGCCATCGATACCACCTTCGTGAAGACCACTACCCAGATGCAGTCACCAATACTAGAGTGCGTCGCTTTCCCGAGTAGGAACACAAACAGAATCAACCCTAACACCCAACCTACTGTTGGAATCAATGACACCAGAGCAACGATAACAGCAATAGTAAGAAGGGATTTAAAATCTGCGACCACGAAAGACATTTTAGAGGCGATGTACATACAACATGCGGTGATTAATGCGTCCATCACAAACGCTAAAGCTTCAATACCCACTTTACTTCCTTCACTGATATTAGTTGAAGTGAATATTATCTCTAAAGAGATGATTTTTCTTGAATAAGAGAACAAAAAGCAGGTGAAAACTGTGTCAAAAATGAGATTACCGTTCGTCTGAAGGCATAGGTTTATTTGTTCGAGTCTTCTAAGCCTTTGACCAGTGCTCGCGACCGAGTCTGATTTGCTTTTTGATAGGCATCAAAGCCATCTTCGCGTTTACCTCCGAACAAACAAAGAAACGAGTTGATGACAAATGAAAAGAATGAGATGACGACAACAAAGAGAGGAAATAGCCCCGACACCCCAGCATCTAAGGCAAGAACGCCAACAGCGAAGGACAACATCGACACCAATGTATATAGTTTAGATCTACTCACATGACTCATGAACAACACTCCTTGTATTCATTCAATGTTTAGATTAGACAAATTATCTTGCACACAATTTGAACTCATCGACAATATCAATAGATCAGGCAAAGTTATCCTTAAAAAGGTTCATTAATATTTCAAACTCGGTTTCTGTATCCCTACGAACACTAGCCCGCCTATTCAACTGACTTTTCTATCTTCAACTACCTTTTCCATCACGTAATTGGTCAGCTTTACACCACGCATTTCGACTTCCTGTTCATTTACTACCTTAAAGCCAAGGTGCTCATAAAAAGGCCTTGCGGTAATACTTACTTCAGAGAAATATCTCGATATACCACGAACTCGACCCACAGTGAAAACATGTTCCATCAACGCTTTCCCTACCCCCTTCCCTTGATATTCGTGGTGACAGAAAAAGTGATCAATCAAGCCACTTGGTTGCAGGTCAGTATAGCCAACTACGCAACCATCGAGTTCAGCCACAAAGGGTTGTAACCCATTCATACGCTTTTGCCATAACGCAAAGTCAAAGCTACTGGGTGCCCAAGCTTCGACTTGCTGTTGAGAATAATCTCGAACATTCACGTTACGTACGGTATGAAAGAAGATCTCCCACAGTGCTTTGTCATCATTCGCTTGATAGTTTCGAATTCTAATCACAACATACTCCTTTTTGTCTTAAGTCCTTTCTGAGGTGAAAATAAACAGCTGAATCAGCAAGCTTTATAACCTAACAGCCTCAGCTTTAGAGCAAGATATCAACGATAAAACACAGCGAGCCAGATCGTCACCGCATCTTTATCCGTCCTCAGCACCTTGTGTTTTTCACCTGCGGAAATATTGAGATAATCCCCTTTAGACAAGGTAACAATGCGACCATCTTCAAACTCGATGACGCCTTGACCTTCTATCACCATCACCCATTCATTCTCATCTTGATCATACCAACCCTCTTCCGGGGAGCTGTGTCCATGCGACAATATTCTTTCAATTCGAACACTGTCGTTGGCAATCAGGTCATTGAATATTTCATTGGGTATTGATGAAGGAACATCATTGTAAATGTTTGGCATCAAGCTCTCCTAGCTAGCATTGAATTGATTAACAACTTGGGCCTTAGCTGTACTGTAAACCTAAGCAGCGGCACTCTTTTTGAAGTAAAAACGGTAATAGCCCACCAAGTTACTGCAGATAAACAGCGCCTCCATAACAACCGCTGTTGGCGAACCAACTAAATAATTGTGAACCAACCAAAAGCTGGTTCCGATGATCATCAATTCTCTTAATCGACGGTCATCTTTATTGAAGGCTGCAAAGGTCTGAAATACGGAGGCAAAGCAACTCAATATGCTGGTCAGCCCTGAGTAAGTCACTGCGGTTGCGACCACCGACATCGAAGAAAACAAATATTTAAACTTAGACGAGGTAGAAAATACGCTCGTCAAATAGCGAATCGTGGCAATCGTCATTAAGCTCGCCGCTGTCCATTGTTCAAGAAGGATAAAGTGACTCGAAATAAGAACGCCAGCAAAGAACAGACAAGTGACGATTTTCTTCCTTTCCTTGAATTGGAATGACAGAAGATCAAAACAAATGGCTATCGCGACTAATACTTGGGAAAGATAAAAGGCAGACACGGTGATTCCTTCAATAATAACATTCCGCCCTAGCCGCTTCTTTCACGGTGAATAATCGAATAAAACATACTAGGCGGTTACAACAAAACAGAGCAAACAGCGCTCTAAAGCTTCTATAAAAATCTAAAGCTTCAACACACCACTAATCACAGTGGTCGCAGAGCCGATTAACTTTATTCGCCCATTAGTCAATAATTCAGTCGACATATAGCCACCACGACGAGACGCCTGATAAGCACTGAAACTGCTTTTGTTGAGCTTTTCTGCCCAGTGTTGCGTCAATGCGCAATGTGCCGAGCCAGTCACAGGATCTTCATTAACCCCAACCCAAGGTGCAAAGTAGCGAGAAACAAAATCAAGTTCCGTATTTGCTGCCAATGCTGTCACCACTACACCTCGCCCTTGAATACCTTTTAACGCATCAAAGTTTGGTGAAAGCTCCAATAACACTTGTTCGTTGGAAACTTCGATTAACTGCTTAGAGTCAAATTCTCTGAATGAAACTACTTGATGCGGATCTAAACCTAGGTGTTCAAGCAGCGTGAGGTTGGGTTCAGAACGCAATGATAGCTGTGTACTAGGAAAATCAAGCTCGATAGACGATTCACAAACGGCGGCAGATAATTCCCCAGATAAGGTGTTAAACACGACCTTATCACCTGTCTCAAGCAGTCCTTGTTCTTTCATCACATGAACCGTTGCCAGTGTGCCATGTCCACACAGCTTCACTTCGACTTCGGGAGTGAACCATTTAAGCGTCATAGTGTTAAGCGCGAGAAAAGCCGTTTCAGATACCGCCATCTCTTCAGCGATTGAAAACATTAACGACTCATCCAACGGCTCTTTGGAGATACAGACCCCGGCAGGGTTCCCTTTAAACGCTTGAGTTGTAAACGAATCTACTTGATATATCTCTAAATCCACAATGGCTCCTAAATGCACAACATTTCCCAAACCGGCAATCATGGCTCGTTGGGACATAACCTAGATATTGCTGCCCACAATAAGCACAATCACCTTGTGCTACAAGTCTTTAGCAACAACTTTATCGATACTTATTGAGAAACGAAACAAATGATAAACAAAACGTTATAGAAGTGTTTTTAGGGATAAAAGAACATTGAACATAAGAGTAAATCGCGATGGCAAAACAAAGGAATAACGACGATTAATGCGAGCGAAAACCCGAAAAAGGTAATCACCGCATCATTATTTAATGCTTAATATTTGCATAATAACTTGTAAGAATGGATATTATGATGAATATTAATTTAAATAATCCATTCACGGACAATAAACTGGAATACGTACTTGTGTTGAATACGATACGACGGAGTCATCCTTGCCTCACACGATAAAGGTTCGGTATCAAGTAGGAGTAGCAAGTTGCTATTTGCATGAAATGCATGAAGTTGAAGTTGAAGTTAAATTAAGTGCCTAAATTTGAATCATGTCGCAAATTTTGGGCTACGATTTAGTTATCACGTACGAAAGGGAATCCGTCAGTGAAAGCGTTTTGCGTATCAATACTTGCGTCAACATCCTTTTTGGCTAGCCCTGTATTTGGCCAGCAGCATGATATTTATCTCTACAATTGGGATGAATTTTTATCTGACAGCGTCGTTACCCAGTTGAGTGATACCTACGGCATCTCACTAAAGCAGCAATATTTTTCTGACGAGTCCATTCGTGATGAAGTGCTATTGAGTGAACGACGAGGTGCGTTTGAATTGGTTGTCATTGAAAGTATGAAACTGAAAGCGCTGGCTAAACAGAACTTATTCCACAACCTGAGCGACTTGCAGCACTCCCTTTCAAGCAACTTTGACTCAAGATGGGTGGATGGGTGTGGCGAATATGGAATCCCCTACGCTTGGGGGACATCCGGCATCTTATACCGAAGCGGAAAAGTTGAGACTCCCAAGTCTTGGGGCGCTCTTCTAGACCCTGAAACCAAAACCAGCGGCCGAATCAGCATGTATTATGAGCCTACGGATTTGGTGAGTGCTGCGCTTCTGATGAATCAATTTGAGCCGTTTACCAACAACGAACAAGAACTTCGAGTCGCTTACAAAACGCTACAAGCACAGAAGCCTCACCTTGAAAGTAATGAATACGTTGTCGATTATATTCGTCATCCCGAACACTTAGCCAACATCGACCTCGCCTACGGATACTCAGGTGACAGCTATGTGCTTAATGATGCCGAACCTGAGGCATCTTGGGCCTACACAGTGCCTCTAGAAGGAACAACCTTATGGTTAGAGTGTATGGCTGCAATTAACAACGGAGAGCGATCTCCACAGGCAACCACGATTCTCTCCTTCTTATCGCAACCCGAAATCGCCGCTCAAAACGCAATGGATTCATGGTTTGCAACGCCAAGTTCAAAAGCAAAAGCACTCACTTCTCAGGAGTATCAAAACGATCCCGAGCTTTTCCCGAATAAAGAAGTATTAGATCGCAGCTACCTTTATCAGCCGTTAGAACCGAGTAGCATTCAAATTCGCAATCGTATTGTCGACAGTTTGAGATAACTCATGCCAGTATTGAAGAAGCTCTATTTTGTACTTTTACCAACGCTGACATTTGTGCTCCTGATAGCAGGAATCGTGATGTACAACTTCGCATCAAATCATGCTAAGCACATGTATTTGGACAAGGTGCAATCTGATGTGAACACCGCTTTAGTCGCGGCGGAATACGAGCAGCTCGGCTTGTCCTTACTAGTTAAAGATATCGGTTCTTCGTTGCAGTTCCTCCGCTACATTCAAAATCCTGGCGACTACACGACTCTATCGCTATTGGAAAAACGAGTACTCCGAGTATTAAGCCAGAATCACGTCTATCAATTTGGGCAACGCAATGTTTATATCGTGGACCCTAAGTTCAAATTAACGCTTTCGACTCTCAGAGCCGATCCTTTCGAGGGGCTAAAGATCCCTGACAAGATTTACGAAAGAGTCTTCGATATATACACCTCGTTAATCAGCAAAAATGAACTCTCCTACGAAGGCTTCTCTTATATCTCGATCAGTGGAGAGCTCAGATACTCGTATGTTGCAGCAATTGACCCTTACCTCCTTCCTCAAGACAAACGTGCAAGTAACAGTTTAAATCGCTACATCTTGATTGCTGACGGGCCTCTGATGCAACTCTCTAGCCTGCTAATCAAATACAATGACGATGACAATATTCAGTTCTTAATCGAGCCATCCTCAGACGCTGCCAACATTGAAAATACCCAATTCGTTATCAAATCAATTGAGCAAACCCAAGATAATATCAATGTGCAGATGACCAGCCGACATCTCATCGCGCAAGTAAATATTCGAGAACAAAAGTTCAACCATGAGAAAGCCATCATCGCTAAACAAACCTTGTTAGGTGGCTTTGGTACTCTCTTTACGATCATGTTGATCGTACATTTAGTGGTACGTTACCAACTCGTGCGCCCGCTTAAAGACTTACTGCAAGAGATATCGATCGGCGGGCTCAAACTTAGATACTTCAAACGCTCATCAGGGCAAAGTGAAGTTGATGGTTTAAAGAACGCGTACATAGACTCATTAACAGAGTTGAAGTTCGAAGCCGAATTCGACCAACTCACCAAGCTAGCTAACCGACGCTCTTTCATCAGACACCTTGATGTACGACTAAAAAGCTCGATGAGCCCACACTGCTATGTGGTTTGTTGGGACATCATCGATTTTCGTAAAATTAACGATCTCTACGGGGCAAAAGTTGGTGATAATGTACTGATAAGCTTAGCTCAAGCACTGAAAGAGACACTACAAAACCAACAAGCCTCTTTGGGCTTTAGTTGCAGTGATTACTCTTTAGCCAGACTGGGAGGGAATCAGTTTATCGCGATCTTGGAGATGGGTAAGAACCAAGTGATAAACGAAGAAATTGAGAACATCAACAATACGCTGACCGGCACCACCTTCCTTGACTACTATGGGTTTCGATTATCACTCGCAACAGGTGTTTTACCGCTCGACACGCCAAAGTTCGATGAGATTTGGCACCGATGCATCGATGAAATGTTAGCTAATGCGAAGTCTCATAGTGATGGCGAAAGTCGTATTGTTTATGGCGAAGAGTTGTTACATACCTTGGAACGCCATGACGTTGTAGAGAAAAGACTCTTAGAGTGCTGCGAAAGTGACAACTTTGAACTTCGCTTTATGCCTATTTTTAACGCCAAGACACTTCAGATAGATGGCGCGGAGTGCCTGATTCGTTGCCCAGCCTTATTCGATATCGATGCGGGACCAGAAGAATTTATCCCAGTTGCAGAAAAGAGTAACCTTATTGCCAGGCTCGACATGTGGGTCATTGGCACCGCGATCAAAAGCTATAAAGAGCTTTCAGAACTTCATAAATACAAGGGCACTCTGTCAATTAATATCTCGGCGATGGAGCTCTACAACCGTAATTTTGCCGACAACATCCGTAAAGTACTCGAACGTTATCAAGTGCCACCTGGCAACATTATTATAGAGATTACCGAGACCAGTTACGTGAAAAGTACCAAGCTTACGGTGCAGACTATCGAGAGCCTCAGAAGCTTAGGTTTAAAGGTCTCCCTTGACGATTTTGGTACGGGCTACACAGCGTTTAACCAACTTCTCCACTACCCTGTGGATGAGCTCAAAATTGATAAGAGCTTTATCGATAACATGGTAGACGACAAGGCCGACCGCAAGATGGTCGAATCTATGGTTAACTTAGGCCACTCTTGTGACACGCTAGTCGTCGGAGAAGGTGTTGAGTCGATAGAACAGTATCATTACCTCAGAAAAGCCAACTGTGACCTAATACAAGGCTACTTCTTCAGTCAGCCACTCACTTATCTGGAATTCATCGAGTTTGTTCGAAACCATAACCCGCAAGCAATTTTAAACCCGCAGTCTGTTAGCAGTTCGAGATCTAACGAGCGAATCGTTGCACTCACTCAAAAGCAGTAACCTTAAACCTAAACCTAAACCTCAAAGCCTCTCTTCCTATTCAAGCGCGGAAAGCCACTATAGCTATAACTAGTAGTAGAACTATCTTCATCAGAGCAGGAGCTCTCTATTGGCTGCACATTGAATGAGGAGGCAAATAAAGAATGGCAAAAGCCATGATAGTGAAGCGGGAAAATGGTGAGCGTACAGTCAACAAAACCTAATGATCTAACTTATCGCTGATGCGGGGATTAACTCTGCATCGTCGTTAGTAGCTCCATCATATCTTTAGAGCTGATGTTCTTCTTATGCCTGACTACAGCGTCAATCATCAATTCTAAATTCCCCGCAGAGATATAATCCTTAAGCACGTCATTGAATTTTTCCTGTATCTCATCACTTGTGTACAATTGCTCAGGAATGAAGAATAGAAACTGACTGCCACTACTACGAAACGAGATAGTACTTTCCGGTACCTTTGCCGTCAGGGACTTAGCAGCTGAACTCACCACCAAGTCTCCATATTCAAGTCCATACTTTTGGTTTATCTCACTAAGGTTTCTGATTCTTACAAAGTAAAGGTCGAAATTACCGTTTGTTGGATAGCTGTTCTTAACAAACTGCATGAGCGAGACTCGATTGCGAAAGCCAGTAATGAAGTCGGTAGAATGAAGTTTTCGTTTGATTGCAAAGTCGACGTAAAAAATCGCTCCTGTCACAAGCAGTAGCAACACCAGAAATACGCTGCTTATCTGATGCATCATCACCAACTTGTCGACCATTGTGGTGTTTTCTTCAATAACCGGGCTTTGAAGTCGAAACTTTTCGTTAATAAATTCGACCAGCGTGTTGTAACAAATATCAATTTTCTTCTGCAGTGATTCCTTAGGCAAAGCGCCTTGATTCACCAACTTAATTGAGGATTCTAGCGACTTAAATTTCTCAAACTCTCCGGTGAAATAAGGTTTGAAGTTGGCAGATTTAATGAAGTTAGAAGATTCGGTACTGTTGATCAGAATATCAAAGCGGCTCCACGTAATATCATAGGCTAACCACAAATCGTCGTAATTGAGATTATCCGAACGGCTCACCATCAAGAAATTCGCGTATTCCTTTACCAATTGGAAAACAAACCATGTTGCCTCATTTTGGCGATTAGAAAAGCTCTTGTTGATGTCATTAATTCGAGTAACGCTGTAGATATTGACGGATAGAACAACCACGGCCAAAGACAAAACAACGACTTTGATTGCGGCCATAGACAACAGCTTCTTCATAATTAGCCTCTACAGGTGAATATCACGAATCTGCCAAATCATCTTGGCATGGAAATCAGGGGTATTAGTCTCAGGATTCGCAGAGAGTGGGTAAATCAACCAAAACGGGCCTTTCTCTCTCACAGACATAAACTCCCCATTCTTTTTAATCGCAATGATGGGTTCATAGGTATCAAAATCTTCTTTGGGCACGGCAATTTTATAGTCATTCAATGCCACAAAAGTAACTTGTGATGATATCGGTAAATCCATATTTCCAAGCACCGTTTGTAACGTCACACCACTATAAACGGTCAGACCCTCGACCCAAGGCAAGGTGGTAGTAATTTCTTTTTGAGGAAGTGACAGGAGTTGCTCTCTACTAAAACCATGCTTTTGCCCGGAGTGGTCGAAAACCGTTAACTCTGAGGCTGCAAAAATCGAAAACGAGCAAAGCCAAAGCATCAACAAGAATACAGTTCTCATTCTAAACTCCATTTAAAAAGGTCACTAATTTGAGTCTAGTATAAATTGACCATTTAACTTGTACCGATACCACTCAGATTGATTGGTATCGCTTTATCCCTAATGCCCCTACACCTCGCTGTTTTTCAATAACTTCGCCGTTTCTCTGTCTCTTCCATCACCGCTCTCGCTCAGCACTCCCTACCCGCTTGACGTATTCCTTCTCAACCGTCTAGTAACAAAAACTCGTATTTTACTCTGCGTAAGTAAACCAATAAGCCCTATGAATACGTATGAAACAACAAAATTAACAATAAATATGAGTAATTCAGTAGCGAGAATGCTGGTTGCTGCATAACCTTTAATCGAACGTAAGCAGCTTTAAGAGACTTAATAACGAGTTCCAGTCGTTTCTACTTCACCAGTTGATCTCGTGTATTGATCTTAGAAAGCTTACTCATTTCATAATCAAGGGAATCGAGAATGAGTTTGAATATAAAAAAATTTAACCCCATGGCGACACTTTCTACCCTAGTAATGACGCTGGTCATGTTTCCTGTTTCTGCTGAAGTTAATCAAGAACAATTCGAATTAGGTAAACAAAAAGCTAAAGTGTGTATGACCTGTCATGGCGCTGATGGCATCTCAACACAAGATCCCTACCCGAACCTTCGCGGTCAAAAAGTGGGTTATCTCATCTCTTCATTGAAAGATTACCAGACTCGAGAAAGAACCAGTGGCTTAGCGATTCTCATGCAACAACAAGCCGACACGCTCTCAGACCAAGACATCCGTGACATTTCCTATTTCTATTCTGTGCTCGGCAACGAAGCAGGCTCGCTCAGCGATTCAAATTAAGTCAGCGATTCAAAACCTCTAGGCAAGGAGCCTTGTTATGGAACAAGTGACAACGCAATACAGCATTAAGGTCGTGAAGTACTTCATCATTGCATCCTTAGTGTGGGCGATTGTAGGTATGATCATCGGCGTGATTCTCGCCGCGCAATTATATTGGCCAGTCTTAAACTTTGATTCTCAGTATTTCCAATTTGGTCGACTGCGTCCGCTACATACCTCTGGAGTAATTTACGGCTTCGTCGTGAATATCTTGATGGGGACGTCTTTATACATTGCCCAGCGAACAGGCCATTGTGACTTGTTCAACAAAAGCCTTTCATGGATGGTATTTTGGGGCTGGCAATTCATCCTGTTACTTGCGGTCATTTCCTTACCCGCAGGCCACACTACCTCAAAAGAGTATGCGGAGCTTGAATGGCCAATCGACTTGATGATTGTGTTGGTTTGGGTGCTGTACGCGGTGTTGTTCTTTGGCACCCTTGCTAAACGAAAGGTCAGCCATATCTTTGTGGCTAACTGGTTCTTTGCTGCATTCATTATCGTCGTTGCAATGATTTTCATCGTGAACAACCTCGCGATGCCTGTGTTGGCGATGAAGTCCTACTCTGTGTTTGCAGGCGCTCAAGATGCGATTGTTCAATGGTGGTGGGGACATAATGCCGTCGGTTTCTTGCTGACCGCTGGTGTGATTGGTATGAACTACTATTTCATACCCAAAGCGGCGGATCGACCTATCTACTCGTACCGTTTGTCTGTGATCCATTTCTGGGGCTTGGTCGGCTTTTACACGTGGGCCGGAACGCACCATTTGGTTTATTCTTCTGTTCCCATCTGGATTCAGAACATCGGCATCGTTATGTCTTTGATCCTGTGGCTCCCTTCTTGGGCAGGCGCGTTCAATAGCGCAATGACCCTCCTACAAAATAAAGAAAAGCTGAAGTCCGACTACGTTCTTTTATTCTTTTTCTCAGCGATTCTTTACTACTGCTTGGCAACATTCGAAGGTCCGCTACTCGCTATTCGCTGGTTCAACATGGTGGCACACAACACCGAATGGATCATCGGGCACGTACATTCCGCGGCTCTCGGATGGGTTGGGATGTCAGGGATAGCGGTTTTTTACTACTTCATTCCACGCTTATGGGGCCAAACCGATCTATGGTCACGACGACTGATTAAATGGCACTTTTGGCTTGCTCATGCTGGCGTCGCCATCTATGCAATAGCACTTTGGATCGCAGGCATCGGCGAGGGATATATGTGGCTCGCTCAAAATGAAAATGGCGAACTGATTTACAGTTTTGTAGAAGCTATGGACTTTAAAGCACCTTGGCTATTCATGCGTTTCTTTGGTGGCGCGCTGTTTGTACTTGGATTGTTCTTAATGGCTTTCAACTTGTACAAAACGGTTCGTATGCCCGTAACAAATGATGCTAAACACACTGTTAATGAAGGAGCTTAAATGATGAGTAAAGACTTTACACATTCAATCGTCATTTTAATTTTGACCACTGTTGTCGTGGCCTCCTTCTCTTTATTGGTCTGGGTAGTGCCAAGCATTGTCCGTGGCGATGATATTGCCAAAGGCAGCTTAGCGATGCCTCTCACACCGATTGAGTTAGCAGGCCGAGACATATACATCAGTGAAGGCTGCCATGTTTGTCACACACAAATGGTTCGCCCTCTAGAGCCAGAAGTGAAGCGTAATGGTCGCCCGAACCAAGAAGCAGACGATATCTATGAGTTTCCTAACTTGTGGGGCTCTAAACGTACTGGTCCTGACCTCACTAACTTAGGTAGAAAGTATTCTGACCAATGGCATGCTATTCACTTAATTGACCCTCGAAAAGTCGTACCGACCTCGATCATGCCCTCTTACCCGTGGCTATTTGAGCAGACTCTGACTGGCGATGATATTAGCGCCAAAATGGAAGTGTTACGTACCTTAGGTGTGCCTTATACCGATCAAGAAATTGGTGATGCCCGTTTGCAAGTAAGAGGCAAAACCAAAGGTGAAGCTCTGATTCGCTATTTACAAAGCCTGGGTAAAGATACGTCACAGGAGGTATCACAATGAGCACATTCTGGAATCTATGGGCGGTACTCTTAACCTTAATATTCTTTGTTCTGATGGTGTCTGTTGTCGTTAAATACTGGCGTAGCAATCACAAGGCCGATCACGACCACACCATTGGCACCTTTGATGGTATTGAAGAGAAAGATGCGCCTCCACCTAAGCTGTTATTTATCAGTTATGCAGTGGCATTTCTTTTGTCTGCGGGTTATTTGGCGCTCTACCCCGGGCTTGGAGAATGGGAAGGCTTAGTCGATTGGGAACAAAGCGACGATAAGCTCAGTTCACCATCCACCACTCTCAATGAGCAATTTGCACAAACCAGCGAAACCACGTTAGAGGGATTAGCTGCTGTCCCAGAGATCGTGAACAGCGGTAGGATTCTATTCCAAACTCACTGTGCCGCTTGTCACCGAGATAATGCACAAGGTCAGAAACACTTCCCTAATCTTATCGACCAAGAATGGTTATACGGCGGCAGTGATGAAGCTGTGATCCATTCGATTGCCAAAGGACGAAATGGAGCGATGCCGGGTTGGAGTGAAATCATGCGCCCAGACGAGGTGGCAAAAGTCTCCTACTATCTAGCCTCCCTCAACCAACGTCATACCGATGTGCCGGAGATTAAAGTCGAGCTCGGTAAAACCTTGTTCGTCCAATACTGTTCGTCTTGTCATGCCGATGGTGCTGTCGCTAACCCAGCGATTGGCGTACCTGATCTTTCCGATGATATCTGGCTTCACGGAGGGAGTATTGAAGAGATTCAGCACACCATCAATTACGGTTTGAACAACCTAATGCCTGCGTTTGATGAGCAGCTCAGTGAGAACGAGATACTCGCGCTTGGGGCTTATATCCGACACGCTGGTGACGTAGAGCAACAACGGCTCGCGAGTTTGAAAGCATCATCTGTTGAGCGCGGAGAATATCTCGCTTATGCCGGTGACTGTGTGGCTTGTCATAGTGCAGAAGGTGGCGAACCCTTTGCTGGAGGCCTACCGTTTGTGACCCCTTTCGGTACCGTGTATTCAACCAACATAACGCCACACACCACCGAAGGGATCGGGACTTATGACTTCGACGATTTCCGAGCTGCGTTAGTTGCAGGTAAAGGTAAGAATGGTTACCTGTACCCTGCAATGCCCTACACCTCTTATCAATACCTCACCGACCAAGACATGGTCGATTTGTGGGAATACATGCAGTCAATCACTGCCGTGCCACGACGCAATGATGACAACAGCATGATGTTTCCATCCAATATTCGCTTAGGTTTGCTTGGCTGGAACATCGTATTTATGGATACAGACCCTATTGATTATGAAGTACCAGAAGAGCTCAAAGGAGAAATTGAGGATGTCGATAAGTGGCAACAAGGCAAATATTGGGTCGCAGGACTTGGTCACTGTTCGGAGTGCCATACACCTCGAAATATTGCCCAAGCACTGATACCAGAACGTATTTTCCAAGGTAACTTGATCGACGGTTGGAACGCGCCTGATATTACAGCCAATGAGCTCTATATCGATGGTTGGGATGAAGCAACACTCACAGACTTTTTACACACAGGACATTCAGACAAAGGCACCGCTTTTGCGGGTATGGCTGATGTAGTGAAAAACAGCCTAAGCTTGATGACGCGTGAAGATATTGAGTCGATGTCCTATTACCTACTCAGTGGGGACATCAACAACACCATTGCCAGTGATGCCGTTCAGTTACAGCCTAAAGGGTTTGATGAAGCTGCGTATGCCAGTGAAATCTACACCACGTATCGTCAAACCTGTGGGGCCTGTCATGGTGACGATGGTAAAGGTCGCGATCCAATCGCCCCTACTCTGTTGAACAACGGTATTATCATGCACAGCGACCCATTCAATACCATTGCGGTAACGGTGCGCGGCTTGCAACCCACCTATCTCGACAAAGACAGAAATTTCATGCCAATGGCAAGTTTTGAGGATGTACTGTCGGATCAACGCTTAGCTGAGTTAATCACGTTTGTGCGTTTAAACCTTGGCGACAGAAATGAACCGGTCACGGCTGAGCATGTTCGAGAGGTAAGAGAAACACTTGAAGCAGCAGGCTATGCAGGTGGATTACACACCACACCTGAAATGTACGAAAATCGAGATAAGAACATTAACATACGATAGGCGCTGTAGCTGTGCGTAGCCGATTGGCCCAACAAGCAGCGAACAGCACGTAACTTTTATGTTTGCCTAACAAGCCAAAAGGAGACCACTGTGTCTCCTTTTCTTTTGCCCAAACCCAAGTTTTCGATACTTTGCCGTACAACACAATTGTAACTAACTGATTACACAATTAAGCAGAGCTGCACATAATGCGATCAATCTCGCAGAACAAAAATGACACCAAGTGCATAATATGCAAAATTTTCTAAAGATGTACTAAGGACAGTTATGGATATAACTACACTCATCTACGATACGTTGGAAGGCCTGTCGAGCGCAAAGCCTCAGCAACACGCTCAAATCCGCCAAAATCTATATAACCAATTAGATTTATCATTTGAGAAGCAGTTGGCTTTGTATTCATCAGTTCTTGGTCCAGCAAGTGCTGGTAGATTGACCGATTTGGATAGTGCAGTGATGTCTGCACGCAAGATTGTTGGCTTAGAAAACAGCTAAGCAATCTTCAACCTATCTCAACTTTAACGCTGCCATTGTGCAGCGTTTTTTTATGGACGCTATTTACGATAAGTAAGGTTGGTTACGATAAATGCTGTTAGTTGCGATAAATACGGTTAGTTGCGATAAACGCGGTTAAGAAGATAAGTGCAGTTGGGTCTGTTTTTCAAGTTACACGCATTCTCATTTGGTTAATCTTATGTTCCATTTTTAACAGGTGTGTAACCACAATAATGGCGCTAATGTTAGTAGCACGTTAACCACACATCGGATGGAAGAATCATGAGAGTACTTATTGAATATACACAGACAGGCAAATACCGTGATCATGCGTGGGAAGCATTAACGATTCGTTCAAAAGGCGAAATTCAAGCTGTGACTCCCTCTTATGCGGCTCAGCTTATCGAACAAAACCGCGCCAGCTTATCGACCACTGAAAATCAAGATATCGTCATCCAACCTTAATGGCTTTAAGGGCTACCCCTCCTAGTTCCTTAAATCTAATAGTTCGATGACATAAAAAAACGCTGCACGGATGCAGCGTTTTCTTGTTTCTGGCGTGCCTTGTCTCTAACGTAAAGAGCTTCTAACTTAGATAGCTTCTAACCTAGATAACCTACACAGAGAATTGGATTATTTTGGCAAGTTTTCTAATGCATCAACCATCGTCATTAGCTTATCGACGATTCGCTCACCATCCACTCTCAAACCGTTGTGCTCATACTCGTTGGTAATCCACGCTTTCGAGTTTGGAATATTAGCCAGTGTTTCGCGGCTGTAATCCAGTTCTACGTACATGTCGTCTGCGTAAACGGCACACGCCATCGGAACCGTATTCTTGCTCAACTGCTCTGCATTGTACAAAGTACCCCAATCCGATTTCTCAGCTAATAGATTGGCGGCTTCACGCAATGGCTTCAACGTTTCTAGTTGGTCGAACATCCATGGGTAGACCATTTCTCCGGTAAACCAGAACTCACTACCCGATTGGTAGTTGAAGTGTGGGTACTGCTCACGAACACGATGTGCAGACCAGTTAGACGCTGTACCTTGACAGTAAATCGATTCATGCAAGATTGCGTAAATTGGGTTAGTTAAGTAACCCTGCTCTTGCTGCATTTGATTTAGGAAGCTGTAGCTCAGCTGTCTGTTACCGTTCACTTCAACAAACGCACTCTCCAGTGTGAAATACATTGGAAGGTTTGCTTCGCCGCCACCAAGATTAATACCTATTAGCTGGAACTGTTCAACTGTGAACACCTGACCGTTTGGCAGTCTCACATCGTTGTTGAGCAGGTAATCAGAGATCTCGCGACACATAGCTTGTGCTTGTGGGAACTGAGCAAAGAAAGCTCTGTTTTTGTCTTCTACACGCTTGTAAGTCGCACGATAAACATCGTCAGCTTCTCGTTCAATAGAAGGAATGCCGCCCGTCACATAACAACGCTGCAAGCTCTGTGGGAACAGTGACAAATAGCTCAGTGTACAGAAGCCACCAAAGCTTTGACCAATCGTCGACCATTGCTTAATACCAAACTGTTCACGAATCGCTTCAGCGTCACGAACGATGTTATCCGCTCTGAAATGCGTTAAGTATTCGACTTGTTGTTCTGGAGACAAATGCGCCAAAGTTTCATGGCTGATAACCGTGCTGTTGCCAGTACCACGTTGGTCTAGAAGCAGAACACGGTAGTTTTGTAATGCACGCTTTAGCCAACCCGATTGACCACTCACCCGTGGAGAAGGAAAACCTGGGCCGCCTTGAAAGTAGATCAACCACGGCAGCTCTTGCTCATCTTTAGCGAGATCAACCAGCTCACGTGCGAAGACTTGGATCTGTTGTCCATCTTTGGCTTGATAATCAAGTGGCAACTCGAAAGAGTGCTGACGGTACAGGGTGGTTCCATCAATAAAGTTAGCTTGCACGCTTCATTCCTTTTTATCTGATTCTAAAGTCATTGGTACGAATAAAAATGGCACCCTTTGGCACCGTAGTTAGCAAGATACGCATACTAGCTTGTAAATGAAACCGTTTGTTGAACCTGAATGTGAAGGTACTTCATTAAATCGCCAAATTAGCTTTATACGCGTAACAACTTGTGTCAAAACAGAGAGTTTAAGATGTGATCTATTGAGAAGAAGAACAAAAGTGGGACACAAATAAAAAGAGCTTAACGAGGTGAGGATACGTTAAGCTCTTTGGTTTTATCTGTTGTAAATGAGGTTTTTAGGTTGAACAAGCTCAGGCTTTATAGGTTTAGTTTCTATAAGCCAAAGATCTATAAACTGAGCTTCTGTAACTTATAGCTCTATAAAACAAAGCTAAGAAGCCTCGAGCTCACCTGCACCTTGAATTGAACGTTGGCTGTTTTCAACAAGGATAGCCGTCGCCGTTTCTTTCAACGCGCCCCACTCTCCATCGTCAACTTCAATGCCCTCGTTCCACGCCTTCTCTTGAGTTTTAAAAAGCGCTTCCGATTCAATGTGTGTTTGGTAGCCATCTGACAAACGTTCGATATCGAAATCCTGGACGGAAAGCTCGATGGTCATATTGTGGATATGATCGTCCGATGCCAGAGGCAAATCTGATAAAAACAGTTCTGGTGCAACGCAACCACGGTTAAGCACATACAAGGTGCTCTTAGGATTTGAGCCATTATCCCAACGTGCGGTACATGCGATGCCTTTCGCTGCCAGTTTTACAAGCTCACTGTACGCTAACCAACGGTTATGGCAGTTGTTTAGCTCGATTTTCAGCGTCTTTTTACCGACCATTTTTTCAATGGCGTAATCCATCACCACAGGAAGATGACACGCTAAGCTCGCCTTGTGCAGGTCCACTTCAACTGTGTTGTCGCTTGTCACTTGGATGTCTACAGGGCAATCGTCTTCTAGCCCCATAAAGTTGCTCGCATTGTTAAAATGACGAACACCATCCAAGCCAACCATTTGTAAATCTGCCACCATGTTCGCTATCACATCGGCTTCACCACATGTACGACGCATACCCAGAAAGGCTTTATTAACGGCCGCGACCAATTCATTGTGAGAAACGATCATAGCGATTTACCTCCATGTTGAGCATTGATATGTGTAGGAACGTTATGAGAGCCAGCAAGCTCCGCTTCACTTGGTAAGACTGGGAACACCCACTCGTCTTGATGAATTTCGTCAAGCAGCGGTGCGCCTTGGAAGAAGGTCACGCGAACCCAACGATCTGAGCGAGGATCAAACTTAGTAGCACCAAACATAGCTAGCTTGCAACGTAACAGATGCATCGGCAGCGACTCTTTATGAAGCACGTTCATTTGAATGTCGCCCATCGCTTTGTTGCCAAGCGTCCATACACGACGTGCTATCGCACGATGTTGCGGTTGTTTTACCAAGAACTCTGCTAGAGAAAGCTCTGGTGTGAACTGTAATAAGGAGTGGTACAGACGGTAAGCTTGACGACCAATATCTAATGGCAGCTCACGCTCTTCACCAATTTCTTCTCCTCGAACACCGAGCCTTGGCTCTTCTTTGTCCTGAGAGCGATACCAGAACCAGTAGTTGTTATCTGCTTTCGTAAAGTCGGTGGTGATTGCCCAACGGTACTTTTCTTCTAACACAACCAATAGGTCTTGGATCTTTTTGCCACTAGGAAGCGAGAGTGTTTCGCTACAATTCATATGCTCTTGATGGGCGTCCACTAATTCTGGGTACAATTCCATCAAGCATGAGATAAGGATTTCTTGGGCTTCCATACTCATGTGCTTAGATTGTTCAACTAACTGCGCCCATGTATCGCAATGGTTTACAGAAGCTTCTAGTGACTGTTCTGCGTGTTTTAACTCATCAACAGCGGTTTTGTTCAACTCTTGCTGGTTTTCATTGATGGTAACAACTTGTTCTAAATGACACACAGCTTTGTTCATCAAAGCGCGTAACGGTTCAATCAGTGCTGTATCCGTGTGACTAGCTAACACGTCAGCCAATGCATGCTCACGTGTTGTCATCCACTGATCGACAATACTCGGGTGGTTAATAAGGTATGGCGCCATGCCTAAACCAGTCGCATTACCAACACCAAGGTAACGCTGTAATCCTCTATGCAAGGTAATCGCTTGTTCACCGCCCTGTTGCTCGGCTAGGTAATGAACCCAATCTAGGCTGAACTCACGCAGCATATAAACCGCACACATTTGCGCACTAAACGACTGATTAAAATCTTCATTTTTCTCTAAGATTTTAAAGTCAGCAATGCCAAATTTGCCATTACCGTATACCGCTGTCGTTCGCAGGATGTAACCCACTTCAGCCAGCTCTTTTGGCGTTGGTTGAACACCTTTAGCCAAGTGACTCACGATGTGTTCAAACACACGTACACTTTTGTTTGCACGCGCCAACACAAGCACGTTATTTGGATTACGGCCTGCTTCTTGAAGCGGTACGTTCGCACGAAGTCTTTCAAGTAGGGCGACATCAACATCACCAAGAACAAGCGCAAACGTTACGTCCCACTTTTCAGCAATTACACGGTCATTTCGTTCGTCATCTGCAATCTCATCGCAGAAAACAACCAAATGATAAACATGGTTTGGCGTCGCAAGCTTATAGATAACATGACCAAAACCTTGAGCGTCTAATTGCCACTCATGTTTCGTCACTTTCCATTCTTGCTGAGCCATTTTACGAATCAGAGTTCTAACGAAGCTGATACGTGTTTGGTGCATTGCACCTAGCCTTTCCGGTGCCATGACGACAGTCGCGTCACGCAGTGCTGATTCAGTGTAGGTAGAACGATGTGCATCCATTTGCTCACCACCTTATAGTTATAGGATTTTGCTAGCCATTCAGAACCGATCGTTGCCATCATTTGAAGCATTCGTTTTTACAGTGTGTTGGTTAGCTTTCACGTTATTTGGGGCAAGCGAGCTCGCCCCTTATTATTTTGTCCTGACTAGATCGATTGACCTAAATACGTGCCGCCCGATGTATCTTCACCAGTACGGTTTTTTGTTCCTTTCGGAATTTTGCATCAGCCTTCTTTCAAAGGCTGATTTGTTCTTATTTAATCAGTTTCTTACAGAGCCTTATTATTACAGCCCCTGCTCTTTTGCCATCTTGATTGCGATTTGAGGCGCGTTCCAAAGTGATGGCAGCAAGATTAAGGAAACCGGTACCGCGGTGATAACAATGAAGGATTGCAGCGCTGAAATACCGCCAGAACCTAGGGAAATCAGAATTAACGCTGTTACCCCCATCATCACACCCCAGAAGGTACGAATAATTGCATTGGGTTCTGTCTCACCACTGATAACTACACTGATGGTGTAAGTCATTGAGTCACCAGTCGTTACGATGAAGATCGTTGTTAAGATCAAGAACAAAATAGATATCAGCATTGGCATTGGTAATTGCTGAGTCACAGCTAGTAGTGCGCCTGGTAAGTTAAAGCCTTCAAATGCCTTACTTACGCTACCCGGATCTGCGATTTCGAAAGCAAGACCAGAGCCACCAACAATCGTGAACCAGAAGCAAGTAACAAACGGTGCGATAAGGCTAATGGTTGATACCAATTGGCGAATACTACGACCGCGTGAGATACGAGCGATGAAGATTGCCATCATTGGGCCGTAACCTAGAAACCAGCCCCAGAAGAATACTGTCCACCAGCTCAACCAACCTTCGTCACCACGGTAAGTCGCCATTGGGATGAAGTTATCAATCATGCTGCCTACACCTTGAATGTAGCCATTGAAGATAAAGTTCGTTGGACCAAAGATCAGGATGTAGACCATCAATGCCATTGCCAAAATTACGTTGTACCGGCTTAGCATTTGCATCCCGCGGTTAAGACCACTTAATGCCGATAATGTGTATAAAACGATTGCGAACAGAATGATGATTAGCTGTGTTGTGAAACCATCTGGAATATCAAACAGTGCGTTCAGTGCGTAGCTGACTTGCAAGCCTAAGAAGCCGATAGGACCGATAGTGCCCGCCGCTACTGCGACAATACAACATGCATCAATCAATGCGCCTGTGTGGCCTTTCAGTGCACGCTCACCCAATACTGGGTAAAGCAAAATACGAGGTTTAAGCGGCAAGCCTTTGTCGTAGTGAAGGTGCATAACCACGATAGACGTTAAGCTGCCGACGATAGCCCATGCTAAGAAACCCCAGTGCATGAAGGATTGCGATAACGCATTCACCGCGCCTTGCTGTGCGTTTTCTTGTGCGCCGTACAATGGTGGTGGGCTAACGTAGTGAGCAATAGGCTCTGCTGCTGCCCAAAATACGCCGCCGCCTGCCAGTAGCGTACAGAAGATGATCGCCATCCAACGGAAACCATCCATTTCAGGTTTAGCGATGCCGCCTAGGATAACCTTGCCTGTTCGCCCTGCCGCAAGGCCAAGACCAATAAGAAAAGTCAGAAGAAGAAGCATTTGCCAGTAAGGACCGAATACTTTAACAGACCATGCAAAGCCAGCGTTTACTAGGCTTGATAACAGCTCGCCATCAAATAGAGCAAGTGCCACGAACAGAGCGATAAAGCCGCCGCTGTACCAAAGTGCTGGGTTGGATAGACCTAATTTATCTGATGTAGACTCAGACCCGTTTGTGTTGCTTGTTGTGTGTGCTTGACCCGCATTTAAGCTTGAAGATTTCACGCTATTGGTTAAATCAGACATACTCTGACTCCAGAGGTTTCTTTGCAGCTGTCATTTGAATGATGACTACAAGGGTGTATTTAACACCTGCCCTATTGTTTTTTGTGTTGGGCAGGCTAATCCATGTTTGGGTTATCGCGTTGCGAAATAGACCGTTGTTCCTTTTGAATAGTGAAATTGGTTTAAGCAGCACTTGCTAATTGAACGTTTGTTAGAAGGCTGCTAATTCGATGATGGCTTGCGAGAAATCGTTAACCCTTGGTTTGAGGCTCTAGGCCATCTTTCAAGAAGTTAAACCAGTTTTCTCCCAAGACTTGCCCAGCTTCAGACTCGCTGAAACCATGACGCATCAATCCGTTATAAATATTTTCCATACCCGCACTACCACAGAACCAAGGCAACGCATCTGGCCAACCTGAGTTGTTCGCAGAGCCTTCACCGTAGTCCATAGCTTTAGACCAACGACCATTTCTCATCCACTCAAGAACGGCTTGAGGTTGGTTTAAGCATAGGTCACTGCCAATACCAAGGTGCTCTACGCCGACCATGTCAGCGGTAGTCGCAACCATCTGGCAAAAGTCTTCCAATGTACATTGGCTGCCATTTGGTAGGTGGAATGGGTATAAGCTGAATCCGATTAAGCCACCGCGTGCGGTTAGGGCTTTAATCACATCGTTTGATTTGTTTCGTAATGCATCATGAGCGAACGTCGGGTTCGCGTGACTGATACAAATAGGACGAGAAGACAAGTCAATCGCTTCAAGTGTTGAGCGCTCGGCACTGTGAGACATATCGATGATCATGCCCACTCGGTTCATCTCTTCGATGGCTTGTTTACCAAAGCGAGTAATACCTGTGTCGTTCTTCTCGTAGCAACCCGTCGCCAATAAGCTCTGGTTGTTGTACGTCAGTTGCATGATCAAAAGACCTTGCTTACGCATCACTTCGATAAGACCGATCTCATCGTCGATTGGAGAACAGTTTTGAGCACCAAGGAAAATGCCGACTTTGCCAGTCGCTTTTGCAGTCTCGACATCAGCCATTGAGTGAATCGGCATGATAAGGTCTGCGTTCTGCTCGAATCTTAAATTCCATTCTGCAAAGCGAGATAAGGTTTCACGAGCCGTCTCGTGGTAAACCGCGGTAGCGTGAACTGCTGTAATGCCGCTCGCCTTTAGTGTTTGGAAATATTCTCTGTTCCAATTGCAGTATTGCAATCCATCTATAACAATCCGTTGCTGGTACATAACCACTCCTATTGAAAGCTCAGTGTTCTAGCTCGGTTTTGAAAACACGCTCAAATAACATGTTTTCAAAAATGGGTTAAATCACTTGTCTAATTTCGTTTGCTGCTTTGGTTGGGATGTTGGCCTGACTCTGTGAATCAGGCCAATTCGATAGCTGGATAGCTAGGCACTTAATATCCTCAGCTATCCAATTCTTATATAGAAAGTGGATTAGTAAGGACGCTGGTAAGCCGTCTTAACCACTGTGTAGAACTCTTTCGCGTATTGACCTTGCTCACGAGGACCGAAGCTAGACTCTTTACGACCACCAAACGGTACGTGGTAATCCGTGCCTGCTGTTGGTAGGTTGACCATCACACAACCGGTCTGCGCTTGTTGCTTGAACATTGCGCTAGTACGTAGGCTCTGAGTAATGATGCCGCCTGTTAGACCAAAGCGAGTATCGTTGGTCGTCGCGATAGCTTCTTCTAGGTCAGCCACACGAATCACGCTTGCCATTGGTGCGAACACTTCCTCTTGGTTCACTTCCCAATCGTTCTTAGTGTTTAAGAACAGCGTTGGAGACATGTAAAAACCTTCGTGTTGCATGCTCAAGCGTTCACCACCAAATGCCAGCTCACCGCCGCTTTGACGCGCTTTCTCAACCCAACCTAGGTTTGCTTCAAGTTGGTTGCCATCAACGACAGGGCCCATGAACACACCCTCTTCCAGTGCGTGACCCACTTTCAGCTCGCTCATACGTTTAATCAGTGCTTCAACGTATTGGTCGTGAATGCTATCCATAACCACAAGGCGAGAAGACGCGGTACATTTTTGGCCTGCGCCAGAGAAAGAACCTGCAATCGTTGCATCAACCGCAGTTTGGATATCAGCATCGTCAGCAATAACAAGTGCGTTCTTACTGCCCATTTCTAGTTGGCATCGAACGAAGTTTGGCGCTGTAGCCACTGCCACTTTACGACCCGTATCAACAGAACCGGTAAAGCTCACACCGTTCACTTCTTTAGAGTTGATCAGTGCATCACCTACTGTTGAACCGCTACCCAGTACAAGGTTAAACGTACCTGCAGGGATACCTTGGCGGTGGATGATCTCTGTAAGCGCGACCGCACTTGCTGGTGTTAGGTTTGCTGGTTTCCAAATAACGCTGTTACCGAAAGCCAATGCTGGAGCAATTTTCCAAGCTGCTGTTGCTGTCGGGAAGTTCCAAGGAGAGATGATGCCGATAACGCCCACCGCTTCGCGAGTCACTTCAACAGAAACACCCGGGCGTACAGAATCTGCGTTGTCACCAATTTGGCGAAGCACTTCAGCCGCAAAGTATTGGAAGAACTGACCTGCACGGTAAACCTCACCGCGACCTTCAGCAAAAGGCTTACCTTCTTCACGAGATAGCAAAGTGCCCAGCTCATCACAACGGGCAATCAGCTCATCACCAATCGCTTGAAGCACCGCTTGTTTGCGTTCAATCGGCGTTTTTTCCCACTCTGGTTGAGCGTGTTTCGCCGCTGAAATCGCTTGTTGAACTTGCTCAGCACTTGCTTGTGCAAAGTTACCGATGTTTTCAGAAATATCTGATGGGTTAATGTTCGCTACGGTGCTTACACCCGCTTGCCATTCGCCGCCAATGTAAAGTGCGTTTTCTGCTTGAACATTCTGTAAGTGAGTCATCATTCTATCCTTGTAACGTTAGGTTGCGGTTGAGTCTGGCAACCATCGGATTAATTAATAAATTGTTAATTTATATAGAGAATAAGTATTAATTTTGTATCTAGACGTAAAACTATTCGCTTGTATCAGTAAAGATCTGCGTAGACAAACAGCTTTGATTGGCAAATTGCCTCAGTTCACAGTCCATTTATTCAGGTTGAGACGCCGATGCATAAACCACGAACTCAACCAACATCTCTTCTCTAGCTAGCCCTGCAACAACGACTGCTGCACGATTTGGATAAGGTGCGTTGAAGTATTCCCCGTATACGCTGTTTACCGTTTTCAGGTATTCACGGTCAGTCACGTAAATCAGAACCTGCAGCACAGAATCCATCGATTCGCCTGCACACTCCAAGGTATGAACAAGGTTGTTAAAAGTTTGACGCGTTTGCGCTTCAATACCGCCTTCTACTACTGCGCCCGTTTCATCGATTGGAATCTGAGCAGTGTATAGAGTGCCGTTATTAACGATTGCCCACTCTAGTGGTGCTTTTGAAGCAAAAAGAGCGGTTTTTACTGGGTGTTTTTTAGTTTGTGCGTTCACGATTCCATCCAACTTTGTAACAACTATGTTTCAAGATGGTTAAATACTGCACCTTGACGCCTGATAAATCTAACGGTAAATTTTGTGCATTTGATAAATAAAATCTATCACCTTTCAAAAAGTAAGGTATAGCAAGGGCTAGAGAAGGATCGGAGTCATGAGTATTAAGCTACAACAGTTAAAACATTTTGTTTTAGTGGTCGAAGAAGGTGGATTTCGTGCCGCCTCTCACCGAGCAAATCGCTCTCAAGCGGCACTGTCTACTTCAATAAAAGAGCTTGAGAAAATACTTGGTCAGCCACTGTTTGAAACAGGCAACAAATCTACACTGACACCTTTTGGAGAAATATGCCTACCAAAAATCATTCAATTCTTGAATGTTTACAAAGCATTAGACAACGACTTACGCGCAGCGGCAGCAGGACAACAAGGAAGAGTTCGAATAGCGAGCGTGCCTTCGGTGGCCGCAAAACTCATCCCTAGTGTTTTAGGGGCATTTTGTGAGCAGTACCCGAATGTAGAAGTGAGTTTGATTGATGATAATGCGGCAGGGGTAGAAGCAAGATTACTCTCTGGCGAGGTGGATGTTGCCCTCGGTAATAGCTCCCATTTAGAAGAAGAGAGCATCGACTTCACGCCTTTGCTTTCTGATCCTATCGGTGTGGTGTGCCTCAAAGATAACCCTATCGCCTCTCAACGGGAAGGAATCGAATGGCAAACCTTGTTAAAGCAGCCCTTCATTCGTAACGGGACTTGCACCCTACTGGACCCAACACCTGCGCGCATGCTCAGCGAACAAGCCCTGTACTCTGTCGAGAACATTACCTCGCTTTTTTCGGTGTTAGAGCTCGGGATAGGCGTGACCACGCTACCTAAGCTGGCTTTCCCAACCAATGAAACCCGCTTGGTGTGGATTCCGCTAATTGACCCACCCTTGCAACGACAAATCGGCATTTTCAGACTGTCTGATCGTACGATCTCGCCACAAGCACAGGCTTTCCATGACTTATGTATTCAATACCTCAGTTATGAAGAGTCATAAGAGAGCCTAGATTAAGTAAATTAGGCAGCGCTCTGCTGCCATTTACTTCCTCAAAACTCGGTGTTCTTCTCCGCACCATGCTTCTCGCACACACAGTCCCCCATTTCACTCCTATATCATCAACATTTAGGCGCTGAATTTTCACTCTCGCGCACGCAAATAGTGACAAGCTGACGACAATATAAAAAATATTCGCTTATTGATAAGGAGCGACGTACGTTTAATTTACCAGAAAAACCAGATCTTCCATCATTGCCTCAAACAAGCTTAACCCCTACCAAAATCACACTTCACAACTCAGCTTGTAAATGAACCTAAGTGTTTGAATAGTCGTAATTGATAAGATCATAAGTTGAAAATTTAGCTCGCTACTCCCTTCTAAAAAGACCCTCTTTTTCACAAGGATAAAGCATCTTAAATATTCATGAATAAAGTGATAGAACTATTACTTTCATAAATGAAAAACATTCATTTCAAAAATGGAATTATTGATATCAATATTTGTCGTTTTGATCACATAATTTTAGGCGTAGTTTATATTTTGTCGAAACGAGAGCGAACTAGTTTATATCGTTCTATTTCGTCAGGAGATATAAAACCAGCAAGATTATCTCTTTGTTAACAAGCAAAGTTTTATTAACAAGTAAATGCGAGTAGCAAGACATATTCAAACTGTGTTTTATATGAGCTTACACTGTTAAATATAAGGTTTTATTATGAGGCTTAATGGGATAAGTGGTGACATTCTTGTTGCTGCTAAAAGAGTTGTTCTCTGCCAAGTAGTATTGGCCGTCGGTGTAGTTTTATATGAAGTGTTTTTTGGTAATAAAGTAGATATGGAATCGTCGGCTTTGGGTATCGGAATTGCGATGCTACCTCCGCTGTTTGGTTTTATATATGCAAGCCTAAAGGTGCGCAAGAATCCTAATTATAGTTTACGTGACTTAATGCAAATGAGTCGTGTCGTGAAAATAACTTATACGTTCTTAATGTTTATTTTGGCGTTCCAGTTTTTCAAATTGGATAACCCAGTAATATTGTACGCATATATTCTCACTATGGTTGGGTACTTCTTAACACCATTTATTACTGCCTCTACAAGATCGGAGTACGTGTAGTATGGATCAAGTAACTACCGCTCACGAATACATAGAGCATCACTTAACCTTCTTAACTACAGGTGATGGTTTCTGGGCGTTCAACATCGACTCGATGTTGGTATCTTGGATTACGGGTTTACTGTTTATTGGAGCTTTTCGATACGTAGTGACTAAGGGCACCAGCGGTGTTCCAGGTCGATTTCAATGTTTTATCGAACTGATATTTGATTTTGTAAACAACCTAGTAAAAGAGATTTTTCAAGCGGAGGATAAATTAATAGGGCCACTGGCATTAACCACTTTTGTTTGGGTGTTGTTAATGAACGCGGTCGATTTATTTCCAATAGATTTCATACCAGCATTAAGTCGTGCAATGGGTCTAGAACACTTTAGAGATCTACCAACGGCGGACGTAAATATTCCAATGTCGATGGCACTCGGTGTATTTATCTTACTGTTGACTTATACATTTAAAAATAAAGGATTGAAAGGCTTTATCAAAGAGCTTACTACGCAGCCATTTGATAACCCTCTTTTATACCCTGTTAACTTAGTGCTTGAATTAATAACATTAATTTCAAAACCTATATCACTAGGCTTACGATTATTTGGAAACATGTATGCAGGTGAGATGATATTTATTCTGATCGCATTAATGCCATGGTGGATGCAATGGGCACTGAGTGTTCCTTGGGCACTATTCCACATATTAATCGTATTCTTGCAAGCATTTATATTTATGGTACTGACCGTTGTTTATTTAGGTATGGCAACAGAAGAACACCACTAATTAATAACTAAAAAATTTAACTAACAAATTATTTATCGGAGATACAAATGGATATCGTAAGCGCAGTTTTATATGTAGCAGGTGCATTACTGATCGGTTTAGGTGCAGCAGGTGCAGCATCTGGTATTGGTAACTTAGCAGGTAAATACCTTGAAGGTGTTGCGCGTCAACCAGACCTTACTCCAATGCTTCGTACTCAATTCTTCATCATGATGGGTCTTGTGGATGCAGTACCGATGATCGGTGTTGGTATCGGTCTATACATCATCTTCGCCGTGGCTTAATCAAACCGCTTTGAAAGATCGATTTGTAAATAATCAAGATTTAGTGAGGAAGGTATGAACTTAAATGCAAGCATGTTTGGACAAGCAATCTCATTCGTGATTTTTGTTTGGCTCTGCATGAAATATGTATGGCCCCCTCTCACCGCGATGTTAGACGAGCGCCAAAAAGAAATCGCTGATGGTTTACGCCACTCAGAGAACGCTGCGAAAGAGCTAGAACTAGCAAAATCAAATGGCGCGCAACTCATCGAAGATGCAAGAAAAGATGTGACTGAACTGGTTGAACAGGGCCGAAAACGCCGCAATGAAATCATCAGCTTAGCGCAACAAGAAGCCGAGCAAGAAAAGGCACGCATCTTAGAACAAGGTAGAGCTGAGCTAGAAGGCGAACGCCAAAAGATACGCCGTGAACTTCAGGCAGATATGGCAGACGCAGTAATTCAAAGTGCACAGAAACTGATTAGCAAAAACCTAGATTCCGCAACGAACCGAGCGCTAGTTGACCAAATGATTAGCGAACTCTAAGGAGAGGCAATATGTCAGATTACACCAATATTGCTCATCCCTACGCCAAAGCATCGTTTGAATTTGCTTTAGGTGAAAACCAGTTACAAGAGTGGCACTCAATGCTGTCCATTCTTGTGGCTGTCGCGGAAGAAGAAACGATCGCTAGTCAGATTTCTTCAGCAGAAGGTGCTTCTACACACCAAACAGAAGAGCTGGCAAACCTCATCATTCATATTTGCCAAGGACTCGTTGATGACCACGTCATTAATCTTATTCGAGTCTTGGCCGAGAACGGCCGCCTTTCTGTTGTAAGAGACCTGTTTGAATTGTACTGCGAGCTAAAGGACGAACATGAACGTGTAGTGCCTGTCACTGTCACCAGTTCAGAAATGCTGACACAAGATCAAGTTACGTCACTAACAGCTGCACTTGAGAAGAAATTAGAGCGTCAGGTTGAAATGAAGCAGGTTATTGATGACACGTTAGTAGGTGGAATGGTCATCAAGGCGGGTGAAACCGTTATCGATGGTTCTTTAAACACATCAATTGACCGATTGGCTCATCAACTTCACGCGAGATAGGTAACAATTATGCAATTAAATTCAAATGAAATCAGCGATCTAATCAAAGAACGCATCTCGAAATTTAATGTGAGCACCGAGGCTCGCAATGAAGGCACTATCGTATCGGTTCGTGATGGCATCATCACAATCAATGGCCTTGCTGATGTTATGCAAGGCGAGATGATTGAGCTACCAGGTGGCAAATACGCACTCGCACTTAACCTCGATACGCACTCAGTAGGTGCGGTGGTTATGGGCCCCTACACTGACCTATCTGAAGGTATGAAAGTGAAAGGTACAGGTCGTATCTTGGAAGTCCCCGTCGGTAACGGTCTTCTTGGCCGTGTTGTGAACACATTAGGCGAGCCAATCGATGGCAAAGGCCCAATAAGTTGTGACCGACTCGACCCTGTAGAAGTGATTGCACCCGGTGTAATCGAACGTAAGTCTGTTGATCAACCTATTCAAACTGGTTATAAAGCGGTTGATACCATGGTGCCAATCGGTCGTGGTCAACGTGAGCTTATCATTGGTGACCGTCAGACGGGTAAAACAGCGTTAGCTATCGATGCGATCATCAATCAGAAAGATTCTGGCATCAAATGTGTGTATGTAGCGATTGGCCAAAAAGCCTCCACTATCGCTAATGTGGTTCGTAAACTCGAAGACCACGATGCGCTAAAAAACACCATCGTAGTCGTGGCATCAGCATCAGAGTCTGCAGCGCTTCAATACCTAGCCCCTTATGCGGGTTGCACCATGGGTGAATACTTCCGTGACCGCGGTGAAGATGCGCTGATCATCTATGATGACCTATCAAAACAAGCCGTTGCTTACCGTCAAATCTCATTGCTATTGAAACGCCCACCGGGTCGTGAAGCCTTCCCTGGCGACGTATTCTACCTTCACTCACGCCTACTAGAACGTGCAGCACGAGTGAATGCAGAGTATGTAGAGAAGTTCACTAACGGTGAAGTGAAAGGCCAAACAGGCTCATTAACGGCGCTTCCTATTATTGAAACTCAGGCGGGTGATGTATCAGCGTTTGTACCAACCAACGTAATCTCAATCACTGATGGTCAGGTTTTCCTTCAAACCCAACTGTTTAACTCAGGCTTACGTCCTGCAGTAGACCCAGGTATCTCGGTATCTCGTGTGGGTGGTGCGGCGCAATGCAAGATCATCAAGAAACTGTCTGGTGGTATCCGTACTTCATTAGCTCAATATCGCGAGCTGGCGGCCTTTGCTCAGTTCTCTTCTGACTTAGATGAGATGACGCGCAAACAGCTAGACCATGGTGAGCGTGTTACCGAATTAATGAAGCAAAAACAATACTCTCCAATGTCAGTCGCTGAGCAAGCAACGGTTATCTACGCAGCAGAGAAAGGCTACTTGGTCGGTGTTGAGCTAAACAACATTGCCCGTTTTGAAGAAGAGCTGATTGCTTATGCCAAAGGTCAGAACCCTGCGTTGTTCGAAAAAATCAACGCGACAGGCGATTACAATGACGAAATCGACGGTGCTCTTAAAGAGATCCTAGAAGGTTTTGTTGGGATGAAAGCTTGGTAAGTGCTCCGGTTTGTTAGCTGGAAATCAAAACAAATAGGAGCAGATTATGGCAAGTACTAAAGAAATTCGCACCAAGATAGCCAGTGTTAGTAACACTCAGAAAATCACTAGCGCAATGGAAATGGTTGCAGCAAGTAAGATGCGCAAGGTTCAAGACAACATGACGCTAACTCGCCCCTACGCCGAGAACATGCGAAAAGTTATCTCTCATGTTGCATCGGGTTCCCTGGAGTACCAGCACCCTTACCTGCAACAGCGTGAACCTAAGCGTGTCGCTTACATCATTATCTCGTCCGATCGCGGCTTGTGTGGTGGCTTGAACTCAAACTTGTTCAAGAAAGTGTTAGAAGAAATGGAGCAATGGCGCACCAAGGGAGTCGAGGTAGAAACAACCTTAGTGGGATCTAAGGCTATCTCGTTCTTCCAACGCGGCGGCAACGTTATTGCACAAACGTCAGGTCTTGGCGATACACCTAAGTTAGAAGACATCTTAGGTACGGTGAATGCGATGCTCGGGCATTACGACGAAGGTAAAATCGATAGCTTGTATCTCGTTTACAACCAGTTCGTCAACACCATGGTTCAAGCGCCAACGACCTTGCAGTTGCTCCCCCACCCTTCGGATTCTGAGGAAGGTGGTGAGCCTAAAAAAGCGCGTCGTTGGGACTACATCTATGAGCAAGCACCCAAAGACATACTCTCAGAACTGTTACATCGATACATCGAATCGCAAGTGTATCAAGGCATTGTTGAGAGCATTGCCTGTGAGCAAGCAGCCCGAATGGTCGCTATGAAAGCGGCGACTGATAACGCAGGCCAACTCATTGATGACTTGCAGTTGGTCTACAACAAGGCGCGTCAGGCTGCCATTACCCAAGAGCTGAGTGAAATAGTCTCAGGTGCCCAAGCTGTCTAGGGCTAGAAAAGACTGGGTCAAGAACAGAATTTGAGGATTTAAGAATGAGTGTTGGAAAAATAGTTAAAGTAATCGGCGCGGTGGTTGACGTCGAGTTCAGCGGCGGCAACAGCCCACGCGTTTATGATGCATTGAAAGTGACTAGCGACGAAGCAAGCTCGTTAGTATTGGAAGTACAACAACAACTGGGTAGCAATATCGTTCGTTGTATTGCAATGGGTACGTCAGATGGCTTACGTCGTGGCCTAACGGTTGAAAACACAGGCTCTCCAATCACGGTTCCTGTCGGCGAAGAAACGCTAGGCCGTATCATGAACGTGCTTGGTCAACCTATCGATGAGTGTGGTGAAATCGGTCAGAAAGAAAACTACGAGATTCACCGTGAAGCCCCTTCTTATGAAGAACAAGCAAACAGCACTGAGCTTCTAGAAACAGGCGTTAAGGTTATCGACCTTATCTGTCCATTCGCTAAGGGTGGTAAAATTGGTCTGTTCGGTGGTGCTGGTGTAGGTAAAACCGTCAACATGATGGAGCTTATCAACAACATCGCCAAAGCCCACTCAGGTCTTTCTGTGTTTACCGGTGTAGGTGAACGTACTCGTGAAGGTAACGACTTCTACTACGAGATGAAAGAAGCAGGTGTACTAGACAAAGTAGCCATGGTTTACGGTCAAATGAACGAGCCACCGGGAAACCGTCTACGTGTAGCACTTACAGGCCTAACTATGGCTGAGCGCTTCCGTGATGAAGGTCGTGACGTACTGTTGTTCATTGATAACATTTACCGTTACACGCTTGCGGGAACAGAAGTATCAGCTCTGCTAGGTCGTATGCCTTCAGCAGTAGGTTACCAACCAACACTGGCTGAAGAGATGGGCGTACTTCAAGAGCGTATCACGTCAACAAAACAAGGCTCTATCACCTCTATCCAAGCAGTATACGTACCTGCGGATGACTTGACTGACCCATCGCCAGCAACAACCTTTGCTCACTTAGATGCGACCGTTGTACTGTCTCGTAACATCGCGGCACTGGGTCTATACCCTGCGATTGACCCGTTAGATTCAACGTCACGTCAGTTAGATCCGCTGATCGTAGGCCAAGAGCACTACGACATTGCACAAAAAGTACAAACAACGCTGCAACGCTACAAAGAGCTAAAAGACATCATCGCGATTCTTGGTATGGATGAGCTGTCTACTGAAGACAAACAGACCGTATCTCGCGCTCGTAAGATTGAACGTTTCTTAACGCAGCCTTACCACGTAGCCGAAGTGTTTACCGGTCAGAAAGGTGTCTTTGTACCGCTAAGCGAAACACTAAGAGGCTTTAAAGGTCTATTGAGCGGTGAATATGACGATATCCCAGAGCAAGCGTTCTTGTACTGTGGCTCTATCGACGAAGTGCTTAACAAAGCAAAATCACTCTAAGAGGCAGGTGCACCATGGCTATCGGAATTACAGATAATACATTTCAACTTAATATTGTAAGTGCGGAAGGTACGCTGTTTTCAGGTCCAGCGTATGCCCTAGCCGTTTCTGGCGCTGATGGTGAGCTGGGGATCCGCCCGGGTCACTCCCCGCTTCTCAGTAAAATAAAGCCAGGCGTGACCGTGTTTGTCACAGACCCTAAGTCAGAGGGGCAAGTGCTTTATGTTTCTGGTGGGATGCTGGAAGTTCAGCCGGATGTGGTGACGGTGTTAGCCGATACTGCCTTGCACGGCCAAGATATTGACCGCGCTCGCGCAGAAGAAGCGAAATATGCAGCTCTAGAAAATATCAATAAGGGCAATGTAGACATCAACTTTGCACAAGCTCAGCTTGAACTAGCAAAAGCCGTTGCTCAACTTCGTGCATCAGAACTGACGTCTTCTCGCACTCGACACTGAGAATAGAACTTAGATGCTTAGTGCTTGATGTGTAAATAGTCTACCCACTTAAAAAACAGTTTAAGTGGGTAGACTACATCAGGAACCCTTCTCTCCTTTCCAGCTTCCCCTCCCTTTCAACCGTCCCTAGTACATCCTTTTCAACAACGTTTACACCATTACTTCTCTGAAAAACGCGCTTGGTGCGGATCAAGTTCATGACCAAGAGGTTGTGTGAGTGAATGATATAACTCTGGCTTACGGCCACGAATCCAGCGTCTACCAGTACACATGTCTAACTCTTCTGCTTTTAGCTCTGCAATCACCATGTCGTTATCAACACTATCGGTCTCAGCAATGATTTCACCATAAGGGCTGAGGATCATCGCATTGCCTGTTCTTACTTCATCCATATCAACGCCGACACCATTACTAAACACCACAAACATACCGTTGTCGTGCGCTCTTGCAGGCAACCAACGCATTAACCACTCGCGGCCATTCTTGCCCTGCATTTCAGCACGAATCGCCTCTGGGTTTTCATCTCGGTTAAACCATAATTCAGGGTCAATTCGCTTCATCGCATTCGGGCTTCGTGAATGACAACCGCCCGTTTGGTGTGGCGCAATCAAAATATCGGCGCCTTTCAATGCAGTAATTCGTACGTTCTCGACCAAGTTGTTATCCCAACAAATCAAGATACCGACTTTACAACCATGGGGCGTATCGAACACCGTGTATTGGTCGCCGCTGCTCATATGTGGGCTCACAAAGGTGTGCAGTTTACGGTGTTTCTGAACTTCTCCATTGGGCATCACGAACACATAAGTGTTGTATAACTCGCCATCCACACCCTGCTCTATCAAACCAGCCCCAACACTGATGCCAAACTGTGTTGCCAGTGCAATCAGATTTTGAGTCGATTCACCACTCGGCACAGGTTCCGCTAGCGCTTCTATCTCGTCTCGCGACAAAGCAGACACATGCCAGTAGCCAGTGATGCACATCTCTGGGAAACTGATGATCTCCACACCACTCTTCGCAGCTTGTTGAACGTATTGACCTATCACCGACAAGTTATACGCCTTATCGCCTGCATGATGGTTAAACTGAACCGACGCTACTTTGATGTCTCTTTTCATTATTCGTCCTCAAATTTCGCTTTATCTGATTTGGTATGAACTCAGTATAAAAAATCGATTCAATTCCATATAATGAAAGATATTCTTAGTTCAATGAGCATTCGGAATGGAATTTGATTTACTGAAGGCGTTTTGTCAGTTGGCTAAGTCGGGCAATTATCGTATGGCATCAGAGCAGCTCTACATTACTCAGTCGGCACTGACCAAAAAGATTCAACGACTGGAATCCAATATAGGAGCGAGTCTGTTTTCTCGCGGCAGGAACGGCGCAGAACTGACACACGCAGGTAAAACCTTACTACCCGAAGCCCAACGTTTGGTTCATTCAATGCAAGCGTTTGAGCAGCTTTCAGGCTCCGTAGTGAATGGAACGCAGGGGCATTTGAACATTGGTTTTGGCGTATCTAATTATCACGAAGCACCTAAACTGATTGCCGCCTATAAACAACAGTACCCAGACGTTCACATCACCTTAAATGACACACCTTCTAAGCAGCAGACCGACGAGCTATTGAGCCATGAACTCGATATCAGCTTCAATCGAATACCCGACGCCTCGGATTTAAAGAGCCTAACGCTTTTCAATGATTCGCTTGTGATTGCGGTTCACAAAGATATTCTCAAGCAAGCGCCAGGTAACGATCAGGTTCTCTTTGAGTTATCGAAATGGCCTTATCTAAAATTGGCTCAGCACCGTGGCCCCGGATTAGACAGACAGATTCAACAATATTGTCTTGCCAATAAAATCGACTTATCTAAGACACAAGAAGCCGATGATATCCTCACCCTGCTTGCCTTGGTTTCGGCCAATATCGGTTTCACCATCGTACCCAGCAGTGCGCAGTACATTAGTAACACCGATGTGGAATTCATTGCGTTAGAAGGTGAACACGCGACTTGGCCTGTCGGGTTAATCTGGAATGGAGAGAGTGACAACCCACTCAGGGATAGGTTTGTAGAGTTTGTGGCTCATCAAAAAGGAAATTAGACCAGAAGCTAAATTTCACCAACAAAAAAGGCTCACTAAATAGTGAGCCTTTTGATATTTTCTTAACGTAAACCTAAGTCTAAGGTTGATTGCGTTTTGAAAGAATAGCTTTAGATCAGTAGGTTAGAGCTATAACTTAGAAGAACTCAATCGAATTACGGCCGCTTTTGTCATCACGTGTTGGCTTTGGCGTATCCGCTTTCTTTTTCGGTTTCTTCTCTTTTTTCTCTTTCTTTGGTTCAGCCTTTGCGCTTAGCATTTCTGCTTTGCTTTTCTTAGATTCCTTCTTCTTAGAATCCTTTTTAGACTGACCTTTCTTCGCCTTGTTCTCTTTTTTAGGCGTTTCTTTCTTTTTCGGCTTTTCTGATTCTTCTTGTACTGGCTGATCACACACCACTACATAGTATTCTTGGTTGAATTCAAAGAAGTCGCCATCGTACATTTTACGACGCTTACGGGTTTCTAGCTCACCATTTACCGCTACGTAGCCTTCAGAGATGATGTGCTTAGCTTCGCCGCCACCACTCACTAGGTTAGCAATTTTAAACACTTTGTAGAGCTCGATTGGCTGTGATGAAACATCAATACCAATTGCTTCAATTTCAATCTCTTCGCCTTCTTCGCCCAGCTCTTGGCCTTCGTAATCAGCGTCTTCGTAATGTTCTTGGTCCATGGTGACCTCTACCTAAATATGTACTTCTGAAATATTGGGCGCAGTGTAATCTTAAAACAACTAAATGACCATGTTGAATTTATAGCTCAAGCCGAGGAAACGACAAGGCAAAACACGCACCATCCAAGTAACTTTCACCAACAGTGACATGTGCTTGGTGACGGTCACACACCTGTTTAACAATAGCTAACCCTAAACCATGGCCCGTTTTCCCCTTGTTCCTCGCTGCATTAGCGCTGTAGAAAGGATCAAACAAAAAAGGCCAATGCTCCGCTTCAACGCCTTTACCGTCATCATGAACCTCAATAACAAATTCATTGTCGGTATACCACAACTCAATAACGATCTTAGTATCGGCAAACTTAAAAGCATTCCTTACTATATTATCCACCGCCCTATTGAATAACTTTAGATCGACATACAAAGAGGCTGGGACTTTTAGTGGCACCTTAATGAGATCGAGTGTTGTCTCTTTCTCCCAAATGCTAAAACGCTCGTTTAGCCATTCATTGGCATCAATAGGTTGCTTAAGCAATTCAAAGCCCCCTCTTTCCAATCGAGCGTAATACAATAGCTCATCAACCATGTCTTCCATTTCATCCGTATCAGCAAGAATACGGGCTATCGCCTTAGATTGTTGCGGAGTTGGTGCTAAGTCACTCAACAACTCAGCCTGCCACTGAATTCGGAATATAGGCGTCCTTAGCTCGTGAGCAACGGCATTAGTCAAAGACTTATTACTATTGATTAAGTCTCTTATCTTGTCCGCCATAACATTAAAGCTACGGTTTAACGTACCTAATTTTATGCTATTTTTTTCGGAAGCTCTTTCTAGTAGATCCCCATGAGAAAAAGCAACCGTCGCCATTTCAAGGTTATTTAATCGGCGCTTGATTCTCCAAACCAAAAACAAGCCGCTAAACGCGAAACCTGTTATTGCAAAAACCCAAATAAGCCGGTTTTCAAATTTGATTTGCTTCCTCAGATAAGAATTTTTGTTCTTAGATAACTCATATAAATCATCACTTCCAACTAACCTTAACCACAGGAAGTATTCGTCATGGTAGTAAACATTTCGGCCTTGCTGCTGAAACGCTTTTCTCACTAGTTCTGGAGCGTTATCAAAAGGTATGATTCGCAGGTTCTGCCGAGTCTTATCCGCATAACTTTTTAATAGATTCTGCGTTTCAAGCAAACCTTTTTCACGGAAAACCACATCAATTAATTCTTGATAAGCTTCTGCTTCATGGTCTCGTAATATGTATTCGTAGTCAGTGCTTAACTTGTAAACAATAAAAGCATAGGAATATATACTCACTAAGAAGATGACTGTCAGCCCCGCTAGGTATTCAAAATAGATACGTCGCATATTATTTATTCAGCTACCGTTACCAACGTTCTGGTACGAACAAGTAGCCTTTACCTCTTACAGTGATGATCTTTTTAGGTGGGACAGTTATGTCATTAAGCTTTTTACGTAAGATTACGATTTTATTGTCGATAAAGCGGTCAATGCCATCGTAATCAATACCTCTCAACTGTTGAGTCAAAAAATTACGTGATAACACCTGTTCTGGCGAGGAAGCCAATAGCCAAAGCAGTTCAAATTCACTCTCCGCTATGGATATATCTTTTCCAATATGCGTACAGGCTTTGGTTGTGCGGTTTAAATTTAACTTACCAAAAACTAACTCATTCTTACTCACTTCAGCACTTATTGAACTGTCAGGAGTGCGACGCAAAAGCATCCTCACTCGAGCAAGTAATACTCTTTGGCGAATTGGTTTACTAATAAAGTCATCGGCGCCAGTTTCTAACGCTGCAACATGGTCAAAATCATCATCACTAGCTGTAAGAATGAGTATCTTTCCCTTAAACTGACTCCGGACTTGCCTACAGATAGTTAGCCCATCAACTTCTGGCAACATAAGATCAAGTAGAACAATGTCGGGCTGAATATTTAAGATTTGCTCACTCGCTGATGCGCCATCAGAAATAGTGATTACATCAAAAGATTGGCTTTCAAAATATTCCTGTAACATCTCTCTTAAGATGGGATCGTCTTCTACGATCACTAGTTTCGGGTTGGTCATAAATCCTTCTCACCATTCCTATTGCTACCTTGCGAACCCGCGCCTCTCTATTGCGAAATTCAGCATATTCTTTTTACATAGCTTGTATTTATAAAATTAACAAAAACATCTATATAACATATAAATATAAGGTAATGCAGCTAAAAATAGACCAAAAGCTCTTAATTTTAGACTCAAAAAAACCGGTCACCTTAGTAAGGTAACCGGTTCAATTTATGGGTTTAATTAAACATTTGTTGTCTAGTCATCATAAACAGGGAACTGTTCAAATGCGCGACGATAATTCACGTACTCATTAGAGCTCCATAACCTCAATTCTTCTGGGTCATAGTTGTACACTTCTTTATGAGCCGCATTTGTGGAACTGGTGTTGTTATCCGCAATCTGATTACCAAAGATTTGTGCTAAATCGAATATACGTTCGTGCTCTTCATCTTCGAATTTACCAATCGAGCTATTTTGTACCGTCTGCAAACTGGATTGAGAGTTACACTTACGTTTCATGTGATCTTCGGTCGACTCGCCATCGACTTTAAATCGTAAACACTTCTGACCATCTTCATCATATTCTTCGAACTGATTATCAAACATAAAAAAGCGTGCGAAACCAGTGGTGTCACGAAGAGCAACGAGCGCCTCTTTATCACCGACAGCGATAATACGAGCTTCGTTGCGATCTCGCGTATTCTTAAACACAGACAGCGCGTTACGGACTCGGTAAGGCAAACCGTTTAATTTTTCTACGCGAGCTTGCTGCTCTTCTGTGTATAAGGCGCGTGAAGCTAAAGCATTTGCAAGTGTGTTACGTGAACTCAACGAGTAATTTGTCCCTTTCCAAGTAAAGTTAATCCCATCTTCGTCGGCATAACTACTATTTGCATAGTTGACATGGATAGAGTCGCTAAAACCAGATACTGAGTCACTCAAACCATATTCATTTGCACGATTATACTTGTTTAGGTTAGCCAATAAGGTTCCAAAGTACGGCACCTTCGTATCTTGGCTAGCTCCCTCAGTCCAATACACAAATGCTTCATTACCGCCCATTGAGAAATAGCGCTTCATTGGCCACAGGTATGAAGGTGTAGCCTCAATTGTTTCGGTAATGTCTTGTTTGTATTTCAGAACCGTTTCTACGTAATCCCCTTTCCCATCAACAAAGATAGCTTGGCGAGCTTCAGCTCTACCCGTTAAATCGGATAGATACGTATACAAGTGTGAAATTTTGTCTGACATATCAACCAACGCTAAGCTCGAATTCTCAGTTGATTTGAATGGTGTATCACGCCTAACTAACATCTGTGCTGCTAGTAGTTTGTCTGGCCATACGCCTAACAAATCGACAGAAGAAGACGATGTTTGATAAGGGTTGTTCGCTTTTAAGCTCGCCCATACTTTTCCATCTCGAGTTTCAGAGCGAATGACGATCTCGTTAGCTTGACTTGCTAACATCTGAACTAATTCCTCATCGAAACAACTGGTTGGAACATCGCGATTTTGCGACATGCCGCCTTGGTAGGTTAACCAAAGGTCAGATAACTTAGCGAAACGATAGCGGTTAGGAACTCCAACAACACCACTCAATTCTTCTAATTCACAAACTTTATCTGGTGCTGTTAGCACTTCTAAAAAGAAGTCTGCTGCCAAATTTGCTGCATTATAAGTATCACAAATTGGACGAACACCCGCAGACAAGTTCTCTAATGGAATAGCGTTACCGCGAAAATCCACACAGTTGTTTCCGGCTATTTCTTCAAAAACCTGCCCTTTGTTATTCGTCGTATTTGCACCTAAGTAACGAGCAAACATAAAGTCAATTTCACCAACGTTTTCAACGATATCGCGAATTTTTTGGAACTCCCCCATTCGATATAAGAAGTAGCTATATTGATGAAATTGTTCAAATCTCTCACGTCCATTTCTTTGGTTAACCGTGTCGTAGCTATCTTTGTATCGCTGAATTCTAAACTCTGTGGCTTCTTGAAGGCTTGTACCTTCATCAAAACGATCACATAACAAGTTAGTGGTCGTGTGTTCATCCGTACAATAGCGATAGCTCACTAACGAATCTGGAATACCATTTTGACCAGCGTTAGCTCTCAAGTGTGCAATAACACCCGTCGGATAAACCTTATAGTCATTAGATAACTGACGGTCATACTCAGCCAAAGAATAGACTTTGCGCTTTTGTGCTCCTGTGGCGTCTACTACAGCGACATCGTCTCCCTCGCTATTGGTGTTAACGATAAGTTCATTTGTTTCAACCTGACGAGCATAAGCGAAACGTAAAGCGGCCTTGTCATACTTACCGAACGTCAACAGTTCATCAAATATTGATGCACCGTAATCCATGATCGAACTGTACGCAGCTGGCTTATCAAGGTGCCCAATTTTGCTTTGTGCAAGCTCAGCCTCTGTATAAAAATGGCTTTCGTCCGTTGAACCCATAAAGTTATGACGTAAACCAAGGTTATGCCCGAGCTCATGAATCAATGTTGATTTAAACATATGCTTTGAAATCGCTTGGCTTGCTAGCTTCTGCTGATCAATCGTTAGCGCTTCCCACGTTTTCATTTTGCTCTGATCAGCATCGGCGAAGAAGCCACCTTGGATATAGTCTAAACCCTTCACTAAGCCCTTTGACTGGGTACTTAACCACATCGCATCAACGCTATATACATTCTGCTCAGAGAATCGCTTCAACATATCTTGGCGTTTATAGAATGATTGCAAAGCGAGGTCTTGGTTGCTGGTATCGTATTTGAAATCCAAATCGGCTTCAGGCAGTGAATCGACTAAATTATCTTTGCCCACCAAATTAATTTCGCGTTCACTCAACGCTGGAACATTGATCGAAGGTCCTCGATCTTCCTCGAGCATTTTATTGAACAAATCGATTTCGGTTGGCTCAGAGCTTGATTTCGAAGCGTTGCTTTTTTCCGCCACAACCACAGGTTGTACTTTTTCAATTTCTTGGCGGTTGTAACGCTTAGCGAGATCATTCCACGTATGGCGACTTGCGGAACGAATCACACCTAAATATTGGTTAACATGCGCATGAATAATTTCACCCGTTAATGGGTTAGTGGCAGATGGGCCATAGCCAAGAAGGCCGTTGTCAACCGGATCCTCGATCAGGTTGAATACGTTGTAACGTAAGTCACCCGTTTTTACACCCGCTTTCTTGTCACTATTAACAATGTTAATGCGAGGAACACCTGTGCCTTCTAATGACTGATTTACCTCTTTCATGGTATCGAGCGTAAGTTGCAGGTACGCTTCATTGCCATCATCGAAGTAGCTGTCGCTTAAGTAGTAATCGATCGACTCTAACTTGGGATTGAATCGGTTAATATAAGAAAAACGAGAACCCTGTACGTTACTCTCACCAGTGTGAGTTTTTACTTCTTTGCTATCGTTGAAGAACCCAAAGTATGCGCTGTCTTGGCCTTGGTAATAGATAGGTTCGTAATTTTCACTTGCTAACTTATCAAGCTTAACAAGAGAATAGAAAAAACGTGTTTTGAATGATAAGTCTTTAAGCTCGCCACCAAACTGGTATTGATCTTCCGCTTCTGCAGTAAAGGTTCGTTCTACTTCAACGTTAATTACCCCACCTTCAGGATCGTATTCGTATGAAATCAAACGAGGCTCTGCAGACTCCGTAACATTACTGGAGGTATACCAAGCTCTAATTGTGTCTTGAGATAGTGATTTAATCTCTTCATATTTAGGTACAAAGTGTGTGGCTTGATCCCAAGAAACGTCTTCATCTGCGTTAATTTCTTCTTTATTTGTACATTCGCCATAACCGTTCTCAGCACAGCGATACTGACGGAATTCTCCAGGAATTTTAAGCACAGGAGCACGGTTAATTTCCGTATCCCAACGACTTTCATCTGTCGAATTCACTTTGTCGCGATCAACTTCTTCGACATAAATACCATTTGTTTCATCAAAACGAAGCGTCACCAACTTTGGATCGCCTTGGAAAAAGCCGCGCTGAGTCATTGCATAACGAGGAGCATCGCCGGTTGACGGCATGTACATCCAAAGTGATTCCGTATCTAAAGATTGAACAGAAATCTCTTCGGTTGGTTTTTCATAGGTGTCATAGGCACGATCTTCGGCCCCACACCCGCTGAGGATTGTGGCAATACTTGCTGCGATAATTGCTTGTTTAAACATAATTTACCTATATTTATAATTATATTACATTTTTACTTCTAACTATTTAAATTCAATGCGAACGGAGCAATATTAGAATTGATAGTTAATCACTGCGTAATAAGTTGTTTTCTTTAAATCGACTAAATCATTAAGAGGGTTTGAGCCTCTTTCTGGATTGTAATAACTAATGCCATTAGTCAAACCAGCAGAAATAGAAATACTCTTAGTTATTTGGTAACCCACCTCTTCCCCATGTAATAAAGTTGGGTCAAACGTGCTCCCGTTATAATCCCATGACTGTCTAGGCATTACGAAAATGTTAAAATAGAAGTCTTCTGCAAAAACATAATCAAGAGAAAATTGGCTGCTCAATTGGTATTCAATAAGCTGATTACCACCAGCTGTTTTATATTCGTGAAAGTTTTTTCTAAGTAATAACGTATTACTTAATGAAAGCCCTTCAATCCAATTATCGAATGGAGCACTCCACCTGACTTTCAACCTAGTTCCTAACGTTAGATCGTTCCTCCTTGACCATTTGGACGTTGGCAATATTACTCTCACCTCACCACTCAGTGATGAACCATCAGTTGGTTTGAATAATCCATTGCGCCCCCATGAGATGGACGTATCATTCCAGAACTGTCCCCTAGTCCCATATTCATCACCGTCGGACAAGTGGTAACCTGACGCCACAACTTGGAGTCGAGATTTGTCTGAAAACGAATATCGGACAACGCCAGTTGCAGAAGCCGAACGGTTTGCTAAAGACGCACTGTCTTCATATCCGTTTCGAGAATAGTCAGCACTAATGTATCCAGACCAAGGGTTTTCATTGTTTTTGGACTCCCACTCATCTTGCAAATTATTTGCTAGGGCGAGCGAAGGCGCCACCAGCATGAACGCTGGCAACATAAGTAGTTTATTCATATTTTCCTTCTTGTATTACACTTCCGTATTATATCTACATTTTCTTTTTCCAGTTTTAAGCCTGTTTAGCTAACCTCGTTGTTTTTATTTTATTCCTTTGAGATGGATGCGTTATTGGAATCGACGCCAATAGAGTTTTTGTATATTCTTCTTTTGGGTTTTTATAAACGTCTTCCACACTTCCAAACTCAATTATTTTACCTTTTTTCATTACGACCACATTATCTGAAATGTGCTTAACGACAGAGAGATCATGTGAAATAAAAATAATGGAAAGGTTCATCTCTTTTTGTATTTTTAGTAATAAGTTCAATATCTGTGCTTGCACAGAAACATCTAATGCCGATACTGACTCATCGCAAATCAATAACTTTGGCTTTAATGCTATTGCTCTTGCTATGCCTATACGCTGCCTTTGCCCTCCAGAAAACTCGTGCGGATAACGGGTTACGGCGGAGTGAGGTAATCCGATCTTATCGAGTAGATCTAAAACCCATTGCTTTCGGTCTTTCTTTGAACCAATCCCATGAATAATAAAAGGTTCTTCAAGTATGCCGCCTACTGTATGCCTCTGATTCAATGATTCTAGAGGATCCTGAAATACAATCTGCATATCTCGACGAAGTGGACGCATTCTTTTTGTACTGTAATGGGTGATGTCTTCGCCTTCGAAAAAGATCTTCCCAGCGGATGGCTCATACAGTTTAAGTAATGTTCTACCAAGCGTACTTTTTCCACAGCCAGACTCTCCAACCAAACCTAACGTCTCACCTTGCTTCACTGAGAATGAAACGCCGTCAACAGCCTTGATTACATAACCTTTCTTAAATAGGTTCTTACCTGATAGAAAATGCTGCTTTAGCCCTTCAATTCTAATGACTTCTGACATAATCAACTCCCCTTGTATTCTGGGAATTCATTCAAATCAATTGGGTTGATTTGAATGGTTTGTTTCGGCTCGACATTGAGATCTGGAATTAAGCTCAAGAGTCTTTTTGTATACGGATGTTGTGGGTGATCGAAAAGTTCGAAAATTTCTGCATGCTCAACAATACGTCCGTCATACATCACAGCGACTTCATCGCAAATTTCCGCAACAACACCTAGATCATGAGTGATAAAGATCACTGCCATCCCGGTCTCTTCTTGAAGCTCTCTTATCAGTTCCAAAATTGATGCTTGAACCGTTACATCTAATGCAGTCGTCGGCTCATCACATATCAAGATGTCAGGCTTACATGCAAGCGCTATCGCTATCATTACCCTTTGTCGCATCCCACCAGACAGGCTATGAGGGTACTCTTTAAAACGTAGTTTCGGCATTGGAATTTCAACTTTCTCAAGCAAACCAATTGCGTACTCTATCTTTTCAGACTTAGACATCTGGCTATGGTGCAAATCCAGAACCTCGACAATCTGCTTGCCAATTGTCTGAACAGGGTTCAAGGCAGTCATAGGGTCTTGGAAAATGATTGAGATACGGTTCCCACGCATCTTATGCATCTCATGTTCAGGTACCTCAGTAAGGTCTGTATCACGATAAATTATTTTTCCAGCCGTGACCTTTCCATAAGGCTTAGGAAGTAGTCCCATAATAGACATGGAAGTTACGCTCTTCCCACTGCCCGACTCTCCAACCAAACCGAGTGTTTTGCCTGATTTCACGTCAAAGGACACACCTTTCAGTATCTTGACAATGCCCTCATCAGTATTGAACTCTGCTTCTAAGTCACGAACTTTTAATATAATATTTTGGTTCATTCCACGGTCATCCTTAGAGCTTATATCTGTCATCAATGATGGTGATGGGTGGATATGCCTTACCTTCTTTAGAAGCCAACTGAGTTTCTTCTTTTAGGTCTGTATCAATCCAGAAATTACTGGTATCTAAAATATTAAACATGGCGCCAGTCTTCTTCGTCATTGGGTTCTTTGGGAACTTAATCCAACGCCAGTAGGCATCTCGCGTATAAGGCACCATATAGCCAGGCACAATCACATACGCATCCTTTATTTTTCTTTGGATGTTCTGAGATAGCTGCTGTTTTCTTTCCATATCAAACTCAGAAATAAACGCCTCAATTTTTTGATCTAGCTCTGGTGAACTGAAATTTGTATGGTTATTAGTTTGAGGACGGTTGGCATTTGTCGAGTGAAAATACTCTTTGTAAGCTGGTATCTCCCCTCCGCCCATATTAAGAAAAGCAAGCTGGTGCTTTTTCTCGAGAATAAATTTGAATGCAGCAGAACCATCGACAAGGTTTAAGTCGAGCTCTAAACCAGCTAACTTCGCTTGCTCTTTTAGATAGGCAATTCTTGGTGTCCAAATGTTGTAGCCATACGTAATCTTGAAACTCAAACGAAGCCCATTAGCATTCATTCGGATACCATCAGAACCGATATTATCGAAGCCTGCAGATTCAAAATAACCAATCGCAAGTTCAGGCCTAAACGGTGGCGGCTCTACGCCTTCTAAATCGTATTTTCCATGCCCAAACCCCATAGCATGAGGTTTTCTAGAGTAATCGCCTCGTAACACGTTTTTGATCATGCCGTCGAAATCAGTCGCGTACGTGATGCCTTTCCGAACATTAATGTCGTTCAGCAGTGGCATGGATGTATTGATCCATAAACCGCCTGCGCCTTGTGGCCTTTGATTAAAGCCCCAGAATTTCTGTATAAAGCCATGACTAAAAGGTTCTGAGTTAGTTTTCTCATGCCACAGTTGAGGCTGTACCATTGCAAACGTGTCTAACTTTCCTTTTTCAAAATGCTTGCGTGCAATATCACTATCACGAATTACCTTGATGCGAAGTTTTTCCACGTTAAATCGGTTTTTATAATATTTATTTCCGTAACCCCACCAGCTATCACCAACATGTGAAAACGTAATGCTGCGGCCTTTATTTACTTTTGATATAAAATAAGGCGATGTTGTTGGCTCTGCCTTGAAGTTGTATTTGCGAACAAAATTATCATCCATGCCATCCTTATTCCCATCGTTAATATCAACAAAATGATGCTTTGGACGAGGCTGGACTCCGTGACTCGGCATATTGATAAGAGCCATAAGTTCATCATTACTTTTAGGCTCGGCCATCGTAATACTTATCGTATAGTCATCGAATTTTTCAACGGTCGTGATGCTATTGCGGAAAAAGTCGCTATACCAAGGATCAATAATGTCTTTGGAACGGTAATACGTAAGCATAAATAGATAGTCGTCAGCCGTTACAGCTTCCCCGTCAGACCATTTCGCGTCAGGATTCAGTTTGAAATAAACCGTCTGGTGATCGTTCCCAAATGCCCATTCATTCGCCAGTTGTGGAATCCAATTGTCGGTATTTGGATGTCGTTGTGCCAATTTAGGCGTGCCATCCATTAAATAGAAACGAATACCTGAATTCGCGTCGGGGCCCACTGAACGTAATGTTTGTGGGAAACTAGGCATAAAGCTACGTAAAGTACCGCCACGCTTAGCCTCTTCAGAAGCAAAAACGGGATCATCCCAATTACTTTGCCATTCCAAGTTATTTGGTGTTTGTTGTGCTTGAGCTAAGAAACTCAACAACAAAGCGAATAGTCCGTATCTGTACATCATCACTTCCTAGTGCCTATCTATAAACTGTGTATTTTTTGGGATCAAAAGCCGTTCTTATCGCTTCACCGATGAATGTAACCATGACCAACACACCGACTATTGCCGTCACAACAGAGCCAACAATCCATGGCGAATCGAGATTCGACTTGCCTTGTTGAAGAAGCTCTCCCCAGCTTGGGGTCGGTGGAATAAGACCTAAACCTAAGTAGTCCAGTGCAGTTAATGCAGTGATATTGGCTGCAATAGTGAAAGGCGCCAGAGTGACGATCATCACCATCGTGTTGGGTAAAATATGATTGAAGAGGATTCTTGCTGTTGATGCTCCTAGCGCCTTTGCAGCTAACACATACTCTCGAGCAGATTCTCTGTAGGTCATCGTTCGCATGTACCAAGTAATACCCATCCATCCAAAAGTCACATTGATCAATACAAACAGCATGAATGTGGGTTGTGCTATCGAGACCAAAATCATGATCACGTAGAGGAACGGCACCATTGACCAAGTCTCAATGGCTCTTTGAACAATCAGATCAAATTTGCCACCAAAGAAACCCATCGCACACCCCACCGTTACACCAATGCTGTATGCGATGACCATAGTTATCAGAGCAAACCCCATTGCTGTTCTAAACCCGTAAACCAATCGTGCTAAAATATCCCTCCCGATTACGTCAGTGCCCAAATAGTGCTTTGAGTAAGCACTTGGAGCATGTGGCGGATATTCACCAGAGAAGTCTTGTTCATACGGATTCCAAGGCACCAAAGGTAAAATCGCAAAGTCACCATTGTTTTTATCTTTAAGCGCTAATTGAAGTAGTCGATAGTTTGCCTCTCCCGAAGACTCCAAACCAAATGTCTTGCCGGAGTAAACATCAGATACAATTGGAAAGTAATATTCCCCCTGATAACGCACCACTAAAGCCTTACTGTTGATCAACGCTTCAGCAAAAAGAGACAGTAATAACATTACAGATAGAATGATCAGCGACCAGTATCCACGCTTTATTTGTTTGAATCGCTTGATCTGCTTTAGCGTCAACGGATTTAATTTAATCATCATCAAGCTCCAAACTTCACTCTAGGATCGACCAATGCAACGCAGACATCAGACAAGATATTGCCAAGTAGCAATATGCAGGCGTTGATTGCGACAATACCCATAACCACTGGGTAATCTCTTTCTACAATTGATTCATAACCAAGCAGGCCTATGCCATTAATATCGAAAATGACTTCAATTAAGAAAGAGCCCGTCATGAAGAAAAGAAGAGAGTTGCCAAAGTGGCTAGCGATTGGGATTAAACTATTGCGTAGTGCGTGTTTACGAATCGCCTCTCTAAAAGGCAAACCTTTAGCGATAGCAGTGCGAATGTAATCTGACGATAAGTTTTCCATCAAATTATTCTTCATGGTCATGGTTAACGTCGCAAAGTCACCTATCAGATAACAAAGCAAAGGTAAGACCGCATGCCACAAAATATCAGTAATTTGCTCTGAGAAAGTATTGAAGTCGTCGAAGTCATCATCCACAAAGCCCCCCATTGGGAACCACTCTAGGTGATAACTGAAAAACGTAATAAGAAGCACGCCGACCACATATCCTGGTAAGGCATAGCCGACAAAAATCATGATTGATGAAACAGAATCAAAGACGCTGCCGTGCTTCATCGCCTTAAAATAACCAAGAGGAATAGAGACAAAATAACTAATGAAAAAGGTCACACCACCATACATAGCAGAGACGGGCAGGCGCTCAAAAATCATGTCACTGACCGGTTCGTAGTAGCGTGTCGACTCGCCTAGGTCAAAATGAACAAGTCGAACTAGCCATTCGAGATACGCTTCCGTTACCGGCTTATCCAATCCATAAAATTTATTAAGATCGGCGAGTTGGTCTTCAGACAAAGCTGAGTTTTGGCCAACGAGACTAGACGCACCACCATCCCCTTGAGGCTGCATGTTAGCGAGCATCCTCTCGACAGGGCCACCTGGAACAAAACGCGTAATCGCGAATATCAAAATCGTAATACCAAGAAACGTAGGTACAACTAAAGCAAAACGTTTCAGTAAATATGCAATCATCCTAACTAGCCAAATTCCATTTAAAGCAATATTTCATCAATTTAATCAATAAAACAAAGTAGTCAAATGGTTACATTTACCTACATTAACTTACAATTTCATTTAGTTTGGATTAATTTACTTAATAAATTTTAATCTTAATAATCAAAAACTTAAATTGGACACCAGAAAGGAATTTTGAATTAGAAGGTGTGGGTAATCTTTGTTTGTAACTTAGAAAGTGAACTGCTTAGACAATTCAAACATGTTTGTAAGCTGCATTGATATGGTGACAAATCGAAATCAAATACAAAAAAATCGCCACTGTTAAACAGAAGCGATTTATTGGTCTAATGAATGAGGAGTTAATCTATGAATAATGTATTTGGCTACACACCACCAACGTTCGAGAGATTCACCAACTGCTTGGTATATTCATGCTGCGGATTACCAAACAAAGTCTCAGTGTCGCCCTTCTCTATTACCTCGCCAGCTTTCATGACGATGGTGTAATGACACAAGGATTTCACGACATTCAGATCATGACTGATAAACAAATAGGTCAGGCCATACTTTTCTTGAAGTGACTTCAGCAAATCCAATACTTGAGCTTGAACGGTTCTGTCCAATGACGATGTTGGTTCATCGAGCAGGATAAACTCTGGCTTTAAAATCAAAGCACGAGCAATCGCAATACGCTGCCTTTGACCGCCAGAAAACTCATTTGGGTAACGGTGACGCGTTTCAGGATCGAGGTCAACCTCTTTCATTACGTCACAGATGCGTTGGTCGAGTTCGTGCTCATCCAATTGTTGATGCACTAACAAACCTTCGCCAATCACCTGAGCGACCGACATTCTCGGGTTTAGCGCAGAAAACGGGTCTTGAAAGACTACTTGCATACGGCTTCTAAACGGAAGCATCTGTTTTCGATCTAAACCTTGAAGCTGTTCACTCGAGTAAGTGATTGACCCTTCACTATCTACCAGCTTAAGTATCGCCATACCGGTCGTCGATTTACCAGAACCACTTTCGCCAACCAAACCGATTGAGTGCCCTTTCTTCAAAGTGAACTCCATGTCGGTCACAGCTTTAACATGAGAAATGGTGCGCTTGAATAAACCGCCCGTGATCGGGAACCAAACACGAAGTTGATTTACATCGAGTAGCGGTTTGCTTTCGGGTGACACAGGAACGGGCAAACCTTTCGGATCAGAGTTAATAAGTTTTTGAGTGTAAGGGTGAGCAGGCGCGTTAAACAGGGTATGACAGTCGTTACTTTCGACCAAGCGACCATCTTTCATTACTGCTACTCTGTCGGCAATCTTACGAACGATACTCAAGTCATGAGTAATGAAAAGCATTGCCATACCCAGCTCTTGCTGCAGGTCTTTTAGAAGGTCGAGGATCTGCGCTTGCACCGATACATCCAAAGCCGTTGTCGGCTCATCAGCAATAAGCAGCTCTGGTTCATTGATCAGTGCCATCGCGATCATCACGCGCTGGCGTTCTCCACCAGATAGCTCGTGCGGATAGGCTGAAATCTTTTGCTCAGGATAGCGAATGCCAACCTTTGAAAGCCACTCTATCGCCAAGGCTTGTGCTTTGTTGGTTCGCATACCACGATGAATTGCTAAGGTTTCAACAAGCTGTTTTCCAATTCGATGAAGCGGATTTAGGGAAACCATAGGCTCTTGGAAGATCATTCCAATACGACCACCACGAATCCCACGTAGCTGTCTTTCAGAACAACTCAGAATATCGGTGCCAGAGAAATTGATCTTACCGTTTAAGTAATGAGACGAGCCTTTTGGTAACAGCTTTAAAATCGAGTTAGCCGTGACCGATTTTCCGGAACCACTCTCACCCACCAGCGCTAATGTCTCACCTTTGTATATTTCTAAAGAGACATCTTGTGTCACTTGCTCTATCGAGTTTTTTCGCCCGAAACCGACAGACAGTTTATCTATGGTCAAAACCGGAGAAGCAGGCGTTGTATTTGAATTCATAACCTATCCTTACTTCTGTTGATGCGGGTCGAAAGCATCACGCACCGCTTCACCAACGAAGACCAGTAACGTAAGCATCAGTGAAAGCACGACGAAGGCAGAAATGCCAAGCCAAGGCGCTTGTAAGTTAGCTTTACCTTGCGCCAACAACTCGCCTAACGAAGGCGAACCCGCAGGAAGACCAAAGCCCAAGAAGTCTAACGAAGTCAGTGTGGTCACCGAGCCTGAAAGAATAAACGGCATCATGGTTAACGATGCAACCATCGCGTTAGGTAACATGTGACGAAGCATAATACGTTTGTCATCAACACCCATGGCTTGCGCGGCTCGCACATAATCGAAGTTTCGGCAGCGTAAAAATTCCGCTCGCACGATGCCGACTAAACTCATCCAACTAAACAGCACCATAATCCCGAGCAACCACCAGAAATTCGGCTCAATAAAACTCGACAAAATAATCAGCAAGAACAGGGTCGGCATACCAGACCAGACTTCAATGAAGCGTTGTCCGAATAGATCAACCCAGCCACCGTAGTAGCCTTGTGTTGCGCCAACCACGACACCAATCACGCTCGATACAATGGTCAGAATAAAACCAAATAGAACGGAAATACGGAAGCCATAAATGATACGAGCTAATACATCTCGCCCCTTATCATCAGTCCCTAACCAGTTCACCGAATCGGGCTCCGATGGCACCGCACCTGAAATATCGAAGTTTATTGTGTCGTAGCTAAACGGAATGATTGGCCACACGATGTAACCGTTGTCTTCAATGAGCTCGATAACATACGGGTCTTTGTAGTCGGCCTCGGTTTCAAACTCACCACCAAACTCCGTCTCGGCATATTCATTGATAACAGGCACAAACCACTGATTATCATAAGAAACCAAGAGTGGTTTATCATTGGCAATGATCTCAGCGAACAGGCTCAAGCCAAACAAGATGGTAAATATCCAAAGGGAGATAAAACCACGCTTGTTTGCTTTAAAACGTAACCAACGAGCTTCAGCTAAAGGGTTGTTAAACATTTATTATCAATACCTTGTTATTCGTTCGCCATTAACGCGCTTCAAAATCAATTCGAGGATCAACCCAGGTATAAGTCAGGTCGGAGATAATGCTCAGCACCAAGCCAAGCAAGGTCATGATATAGAGAGAGCTGAACACCACGGGATAGTCACGTTGAATGGTTGATTCAAAGCCAAGCAAGCCAATGCCTTCGAGTGAAAACATCACTTCAATCAACATAGAACCCGTGAAGAAAATACTAATAAATGCGCTTGGGAAACCCGCAATAATGATCAGCATGGCGTTACGGAAAACGTGCTTATAAAGAATACTGCTCTCGTCCAAGCCTTTCGCTCTCGCAGTCACTACATATTGCTTATTGATTTCATCAAGGAAGGAGTTTTTGGTCAGCATGCTGAGCGTGGCGAATCCACCGATAACCATGGCGAAAATGGGCAACGCCAAGTGCCAGAAGTAGTCGCCAATTTGCTGATACCAGTTGAGCTGGTCGAAGTTACTCGACACAAGCCCTCGCAATGGGAACCAACTGAAGTAGTTACCGCTTGCAAACAAGATAATCAGAATAATCGCAAACAAGAAGCCCGGCACCGCGTAGCCGACAATCACCACCGCGCTCGACCAAATATCAAAGCGAGAGCCGTGATGTATCGCCTTCATGATGCCTAAAGGTATCGAGATCACGTAGATGATTAAGGTACTCCACAATCCCAAGGAGATGGAGACGGGCAGTCGCTCGATGATCAAATCAATAACGTTGCCGCCCTTAAACAGGCTTTCACCGAAATTAAAGGTCGCGTAGTTTTTCAACATGTCGAAGTAGCGAACGTGAATCGGCTTATCAAAACCAAACTGCTTTTTGATCTCTTCAACCACTTCAGGATCAAGCCCGCGTGAGCCTTTATAGCCACTGGCAGATGCTTGATCACTTTCACTTAAATCAACTTCTTGTCCACCACCAGAAAAACGCTCCATAATGCCAGAGTTATGCCCTTCTAATTGAGCAACAGCTTGCTCTACCGGGCCTCCAGGCGCTATCTGGATGATGAAAAAGTTGATGGTGATGATCGCCCACAGCGTGGGGATCACCAACAATAAACGTCGAAATATATACGCGGCCATGCTAACTAACTCCTAGCGACGTTTTTCAGGAAGCAAAGCCGCCTTCTCTTCTGAAATCCACCATGTATCGATACCTAAATCGTATTTAGGCAATACATCTGGACGCTCAAACTTGTCCCACATTGCTACGCGATACTCGCCAACGTGCCATTGCGGGATGTTGTAGAAATTCCACTGCAATACTCGGTCTAGTGAACGACCTAGTGTAAGAAGCTTTTCAGGGTGCTGTTGGTTACGCGCAATTTCTTCTGTTAACGCGTCAACCACTGGATCGATAACACCTGCAGTATTGTAAGTAGAATCAATGTAGTTAGAGTTCCAAACGATCATTAAGTTCGGGCTAGGATAAGGGTTTGCGGAAAATGACGACGAAACCATGTCGAAATCACGATCACGCAAGCGCTTGATGTATTGAGTGGTATCGATGGTACGGATCTTCATCTCAATACCCATGCGCTTAAGGTTCTTTTGAACCGGCGTTGCGATACGTTCCGTGGTTGGGCTGTAAATCAACAACTCAAATGACATCGGCTTGCCAGTCTTTTCGTTGGTCATGACTTTGTCTTTCAGCACCCAACCCGCTTCTTTCAACAATTTGAAAGCGGTACGCATTTGGCTACGAATACGACCGCTACCATCGGTGACGGGTGGTTGGAATTCTTCGGTGAAAACTCGCGGTGGAATCTGATCTTTGTATTGAGACAACAACTCGACTTCAGCTTCGCTTGGTAAGCCTTTCGCTTCGTAGTCGGTATTTTGGAAGTAGCTACGAGTACGCTTGTACTGACCATAGAACATGTTCTTGTTCATCCACTCAAAGTCCATCGCATAGGTTAACGCTTCACGCACTTTAGGATCCGAGAACACAGGTGATTGAATGTTGAAGACGAAACCTTGAGTCGTTTCAGGCTTCTCGTGGTTGATCTCTTCTTTAATGATGTAGCCTTTATCGAAGTTCGCGCCCGTATAAGAGTTAGCCCAGAACTTAGCCGAATTCTCGGTTCGAAGATCGAACTCCCCTGCTTTAAAGGCTTCCAGCATTACGGTGTCGTCACGGTAGTAATCGTATTGCACTTGCTTAAAGTTATTACGGCCAACGTTAACAGGCAGATCCGCAGCCCAGTAATTTTCATCTAAACCGTAGGTCACACTTTGACCCGATTTATAACTGATGATCTTATAAGGGCCACTGCCCACAGGCGGTTCACTTAGCGGCTCAGACAGCTTTCTGTCTTTCCAGAAATGTTTCGGTAATACACGAGTGCTTTGCGCAAAGCTGAACAGTTTTTCGCGGTTTGGAATGTTCATTTCAATACGAACAACCAAATCAGAGACCGCTTTTACTGACTTAATATCTTTGTAATACACACGATACTGAGGCACGCCCTCGGTTGAGAACTTGTCAAAAGTAAAGGCAACATCATGCGCAGTGATAGGCTCGCCATCTTGGAATTTAGCATTTGGGTTGATGTCGATTTCCATCCAAGTGAAATCACTGGAGTAGCGAACCTTTGAAGCGATCAATGGATAGTACGCATCAATCTCGTCACTCGGAGAAAACATCAAGGTATCGTAAATCTCTCCGGTATAACTTGCAGCAACGCCGCGGGAACCGAATCGATTAAAGCTATCGTACGTACCTATGCTGCCATAGGTCACTTTGCCCTGCTTTGGCGCATCAGGATTAACGTAATCGAAGTGAGTGAAATCGGCTGGATATTTTGCTTCACCAAAACCAACCAGTTGTGTGGTTTCAATAACGGTGACAGCAGGAGTTGATTGGGTTTCAGAAGCGTAAGTAACGGAGGGTTGTAAAGCAATAAGCGGCAACATGATTGCACATGACTTCAAATTAAACCTGAAAAACTGAGTGCGTTGCGAGGCTTTGCGTCGAAAAACTGTTCCCATTTGACTCTCCCTTCAAATGTCATGAATTCTATATTCAAGTTGATTTATCGGCTTTGAATGCATGCCGTTAAATCAAGTATAGGTTCAAAACTAACATCATGTAATAACTAATAAAACCATCAGCACTCTATCTCTGACGGTTTATTTACAAATTACTCGTCACCACTCGAAGTTATTGGATGCAGTGAGCTTTGATTGCTTTGGTTCCTTTGATTGAGTTGATTAGCTTGGTGGCGTTGGAAAGCACGGGGGAAGGCAGAAGCACTAAGATTGCTCTAGCCTGAATGACACAAGCCTCAACGGCTAAGATTCCTTTGGTTGGCTTCTAAAGTGAAATTTAGGCTCTAAATAATCAACAAACTATACTTTTACTGGAGTATCCTTGCAGCCTAGGTCTAAATGGAATGACACTTTGAACAAACCAAACCAAATAACATTCGCAACGTTCAACCTTCTGAACTATCTCGAGCCACCGAATGCTTATTATGATTTTGAGAACATCTACAGCTTCGAAGAATGGCAGAAGAAGCAACATTGGATGGCTGAAGCGATTCGTTCATTAGATTGCGATGTGATTGGCTTCCAAGAGATATTTAGCCCGCAGTCTTTAGAGCAATTGATGAACGACCTAGGTTATCCATACTTTGCAGTGGTCGATAGCGCACACGTTGAAGATGATTACCTATACACCTCACCTGTCGTTGGGATCGCTTCCCGTTACCCGATTGAAAACGTGCAGCCTGTTACGCCAGATTCGAAGTTACTGAAAGCATTCAACCTTGACGACAAATTCTCATTCAACAGAACGCCTGTTCACGCGACGATTACGTTACCCCATTTAGGTTCAACCGACTGTTATGTGGTGCACTTCAAATCACAACGTCCGACAGAGCCAAAAGCAGAATCTGTCGATGCGGACAACACTCAGCAAGGTGCAAAACCACAAAGTGACACGCTCACTCGTTTTCACCAAGAACAGCTTGGCTCTTGGCTATCAAGTGTCCAACGCGGTCTAGAAGCTCAGATGCTGCATCAATACATCACCAACCAACGCTACCAAACCGAGCAACCTGTTGTGTTGATGGGTGACTTTAATAAGCCACTGTTTAATGATGAGTTTAAAGGGCTGTTGAATTACTCAATCAACCGAGACGAAAACAGCAAGCATTGGCTATCCCACTTTCGCTTGAAAGACAGCTGGGATCTTTACCATCAACTGCATGAAGAAGACTTGCTTGAACAGCGAAAGCCAACCCATTACTACGGCGCTTCTGGATCTGTACTGGACTACATTTTGATGTCGAACGAGTTTGATTGTCAGAACTCTTCAAGCTTAATGGAGATCTCTAGCTACACAGTGTTAGACCATCACCTGATTAATCCTAGTTTTGAACACGACCAATTCAGTACCGACCATGCCATCGTGTCTGTCACCGCTCATATTCGTGAAGCCTAGAGTTAAACATAAAAAAGCCGCAGTCAAAAACTGCGGCCTTCCACTTTAGTTAAACGGGTTGAGCCAACCGACGCCCCATTTAGAAACCGATTTACCGTTTAGCAAAGTGTGAAACTTAGAATGTGTACATTGCGCCTAAGTAGAAAGAGTCCAGAACAACAGTATCTTCTGTCTTGTGTCCGTTTTCGTAATCTTCGATATCAAAAGCATCGGCTTCGTATGCTAAGCGAAAGCTCAACGAAAGACATTGTAGGTGGCGTGTATTCAACACCAACACCCATACGGATGCCATCTCCCGAATCATCAAAACCATCTCCTGACGGGCGAGAGCCATCAGCAAGCTTCATGTCTAGATCAATAGTCGACAGACCGATAGTGCCAAATGGACGAATGCCATTATCAAACGTGTAACCGAGGTTCGCCGTTACCGAAAAGATTTGAGGTGTCCAAGTGAAAACCTTATTACCAGATTTCGTTTTCAGGGCGATATCACCAAAATCTGTGTATTGAGCTTCAACCGAAACAATGCGGTTAAATTTGTAACCAGCAATTAATCGGTAAGTATTGTCTTCGGCTTTAAAAGTAATAGGCTCACTGATCGTGTCAGTTAACCCGCCCACTTCGACCATTAGCACACTTAAATAATTACCCGCTCCAACAGCAGGCCAATTTGCTCAATCTCCACAATTTAGAATAAGACGAACAGAAAACACGATGAACCACACAATAGACTTCAACGGCTTAATCATTGATATCGACGCTCGAACGATTACCAACCAGCAAGGAAACAAAATCACTTTGCGCCCTCGCCTATTAGCAGTGCTCTGCTTGTTATTGGAAAATGTGGGAAGACCGATTTCAAGAGAGCATATTGTTGATGTGTGTTGGGACGGACAACTCTCGTCACCACATGTTCTTGCAAACGTAGTCTATAACCTACGCAATGTGTTCGCGCGATTAAGAGCATCCAACGTCCAGATCATTACCATTAGTAAGTTCGGATATGCGCTATCGATTGAACCCACGTAAAAGGATTTATGCAATCAATGGCGGTGACTAAGATCACCAAAAAACGCCCCATCGAAACGTTTCGATGATCATTATCACACTCTAAAACAATCAAACGTGCAAATGATAAATCAGACACTATTATCACTATCGAAACGTTTCGATGGCTTTTCTTGAGTTGTTCTCAACCCATCAAGCGTTATTTTTCGATAGGTCGTGATATGAAAAAAAGTACTTTAATAAACTCTGAACTCTCTTACCTAGTGGCGACTCTTGGCCACACAGATGAAATCACGATTTGTGACGCGGGCCTGCCGATTCCAGACCACGTAACTCGTATTGATCTTGCTTTGACTCACGGTGTCCCAAGCTTTCAGCAAACGGTAAAAACCATGCTGGATGAATCTCAAATCGAAGGCGTTGTGATTGCAGAAGAGTTTGCGAAAGTAAGCCCAGAGCACCACGCAGCGCTGATTGATTTAATCAAGACAGAAGAAGCACGTTGTGGCAAATCGCTTTCTATTACTTACATCACTCATGAAGAATTCAAACAGCGAACGCATGAAAGCCGCGCGGTAATTCGCACCGGTGAATGCACACCATACGCAAATGTTATTTTCCAAGCTGGCGTAACCTTTTAGCTCAAGCAAAACGCAACGACAGCTCAGTGTCATCACTGAACCAAAAACAATACATAGACAGAATAATCAAATACAACTGGCCCCGAGTAAAGGAACCGACATGACTCAAGCCATTTTAGAACTTAACTCAATTGAGAAAGCCTTCCCTGGTGTTAAAGCACTGGATAAGGCAAGCCTCAACGTTTATCCAGGACGCGTAATGGCGTTAATGGGTGAAAACGGTGCAGGTAAATCAACGCTCATGAAAGTGCTGACAGGTATTTATCACTTGGACGGCGGCACTATCGCCTACCAAGGAAAACCTGCTGCATTTAAAGGGCCACGTGATTCTCAACAAGCAGGCATTAGCATAATTCACCAAGAACTGAATCTAATTCCTGAGTTGACCATCGCCGAGAACATCTTCTTAGGTCGTGAAATCACTGGCACCATGGGTCGTATCTTGTGGAACGAGATGTACCAAGAAGCAGACAAGCTACTTAAACGCCTTAACGTGAAACACAGCTCGAAAACGCCTCTAGGTCAGTTGAGCCTTGGTGAGCAGCAAATGGTAGAGATTGCGAAAGCCCTATCGTTTGAATCTAAAGTCATCATCATGGATGAACCAACCGATGCGCTAACCGATACCGAAACTGAATCTCTGTTTAAGGTGATTAACGAATTGCGCGATGAAGGCTGTGGCATTGTTTACATCTCTCACCGTTTGAAAGAGATCTTCGAGATTTGTGATGACATCACCGTGCTGCGTGACGGTAAGTTCATTGGTCAGTGTGAAGTAAAAGACACCGACGAAGATGGCCTAATCGAAATGATGGTTGGTCGTAAGTTAGACGAACAATATCCACGTATCGGCCAGAGCCATGGTGAAACTTGTCTTGAAGTGATTGGCCTGACGGGTTCTGGTGTTCACGATGTTAGCTTTACGCTAAAACGCGGTGAAATCCTGGGTGTATCTGGCCTAATGGGCGCAGGTCGTACCGAACTTATGAAAGTGATTTACGGTGCCCTTCCAAGTGAACGCGGCGTCATCAACCTAGAAAATAAAACCATCAACCCTGTAAGCCCGAAAGACGGCTTGGCCAATGGCATTGCTTACATCTCTGAAGACCGTAAAGGCGATGGCTTAGTTCTAGGGCTTTCTGTTAAAGAAAACATGTCGTTATGTTCACTTGACCTACTAACAAAGAGCGGTCAAATCCAACATAAAGACGAAGTGATTGCAGTAGATGACTTCATCAAGCTATTCAACATCAAAACCCCGACGCGCGAACAGATTATTGGCAACCTTTCTGGTGGTAACCAACAGAAAGTGGCTATCGCTAAGGGCTTGATGACCAAACCAAAAGTACTGATTCTCGACGAGCCAACGCGCGGTGTCGATGTCGGTGCTAAGAAAGAGATTTACCAACTCATTAATAAATTTAAAGCCGACGGCATGAGCATCATTTTAGTCTCATCTGAAATGCCAGAAGTGTTAGGAATGAGTGACCGCATCATGGTGATGCATGAAGGCCGTGTAAGCGGTGAATTTGATGCTAAAGAAGCAAACCAAGAATTATTACTGGCGTGTGCGGTCGGTAAAAAGATCAACGAGGACGCAGCATGAGTACTAAAACCATGAGCAAAACAACTGAAGCTCCAAAGAAAAAACCGTTAATCAGCAAAGAGTGGCTGATTGATCAAAAGTCATTGATTGCTTTGATCTTCCTGATTGTTGTCGTTTCTTTCTTAAACCCGAACTTCTTTACTGTCGACAACATCCTAAACATTCTGCGCCAAACCTCGGTTAACGCAATTATCGCTGTAGGTATGACGCTGGTTATCTTAACCGCGGGTATCGACTTGAGTGTTGGCTCTGTACTGGCACTTTGTGGTGCATTCGCAGCCAGCATGATTGGTATGGAAATCCCTGTGATGATCGCAGTGCCAACCGCTCTTGTAGCAGGTGCAGCATTAGGTGCTATCAGTGGTGTGATTATCGCCAAGGGTAAAGTTCAAGCCTTCATCGCAACGCTTGTAACTATGACACTACTTCGCGGCGTAACCATGGTTTACACCGATGGTCGTCCTATCTCGACTGGCTTTACAGACACAGCAGACGCATTCGCTTGGTTCGGTACAGGTTACGCAATGGGCATCCCAGTTCCAGTATGGATCATGGTCGTGGTATTCGCAGCGGTATGGTACCTACTGAACCACACACGCTTTGGTCGCTACGTTTACGCACTGGGTGGCAATGAATCAGCAACTCGCTTATCAGGCATCGACGTAGACAAAGTAAAAATCGGCGTTTACGCAATCTGTGGTCTGTTAGCAGCGGTTGCAGGCATCATCGTGGCATCTCGTTTGTCCTCAGCTCAACCAACCGCAGGTATGGGTTATGAGCTAGACGCTATCGCAGCCGTAGTTCTTGGCGGGACAAGCTTAGCTGGCGGTCGTGGCCGTATCATGGGCACATTGATTGGTGCTCTGATTATCGGCTTCCTAAACAACGCCCTAAACCTACTAGACGTATCTTCTTACTACCAGATGATTGCAAAAGCAGTGGTTATTCTTCTGGCAGTATTGGTCGACAACAAAAACAAATAAAACCTATTCACACTCTAGGTTAATACAAGTAACACCCTGTTTTACCTTAAAATATTAGAATCTATAAATAATGTAACAACGAGCTAGGACTCACCTCTTAGCTCCCCCTACACAAAGGACTTACACCATGAAAAAATTAGCGACTCTTATTTCTGCTGCTCTTCTTTCTACAACAGTATCTGTGTCTGCACAGGCGCAAGATACAATGGCAATCGTTCTGTCTACATTGAACAACCCATTCTTTGTAACCATGAAAGATGGCGCAGAAGCGAAAGCTGAAGAGCTAGGCTACAAGCTTATCGTTCTGGATTCTCAAAACGACCCAAGCAAAGAGCTGTCGAACATTGAAGATCTAACCATTCGTGGTGTTAAGGCAATCCTGATCAACCCAACAGATTCAGACGCCGTGTCTAACGCAATTCGCATGGCTAACCGTTCAAACATCCCAGTACTAACACTAGACCGTGGTGCAAGCCGTGGTGACGTAGTAAGCCACATCGCTTCTGATAACGTAATCGGTGGTGAAATGGCAGGTCACTTCATCATGGAAAAAGTGGGCGAAAAAGCGAAAGTAATCCAACTTGAAGGTATTGCTGGTACTTCTGCAGCTCGTGAACGTGGTGAAGGCTTCATGAATGCAGTAAACGGCAGCGACCTTGAGCTTCTTGCAAGCCAACCTGCTGATTTCGACCGTACTAAAGGTCTGAACGTAATGGAAAACTTGCTTGCTGCTAACCCAGATGTACAAGCAGTATTTGCTCAAAACGATGAAATGGCACTAGGTGCACTTCGCGCAGTTCAAGCGTCAGGTAAAGAAGTGATGATCGTTGGCTTTGATGGCACAGACGACGGCATCGCTGCTGTTAACCGCGGCCTACTAGGCGCTACAGTTGCACAACAACCTGACCTAATCGGTTCTCTAGGTATCGAAATGGCAGACAAAGTACTGAAAGGCGAAACAGTAGACGAGTACGTACCAGTACCTCTAAAAATCATCGCTAAGTAATCGTTACTAGGTAACGCGATATAAAGCAGGGAGTTCCCTATCTCCCTGCTTTGATTGGCTCGCTGACTCAAACAAAAGCAAACCCCGACAGTGCATCGCTGTTTCTCATTCCGCTCACAAAAGAGAGCGCACTTAACACCATGAGAAAGACCCATGCATTTTCAAATACGATATATCATAAGGCTCGTATCATGACTCAACTGATTGTTTTAGGTAGCGTTAACGCTGACCACGTACTGCAAGTTCCTTCGTTCCCTCGTCCGGGTGAAACCTTGATTGGCGGTAACTATCAGGTCATCCCTGGCGGTAAAGGCGCAAACCAAGCAGTCGCTGCTGCGCGATTAAACGCAGATATCGGCTTCATCGCCTGTGTCGGTGACGACCCATTCGGCATCAACATTCGTCAAGACTTCGCTAAAGACGGCATCAACATCGACGGTGTTATCGTGGCAGACAACACGCCAACTGGCATCGCGATGATCCAAGTATCCGCAACGGGTGAAAACAGCATCTGTCTTTCTGCAGAAGCTAATGACAAGCTGACTTGCGACCAAATCGAACCGCATCTAGAGAAGATTCGCGGAGCCAAATACCTGCTAACTCAACTTGAAACGCCAATTGAAGGTATTGAGTACGCTGCGAAAGTAGCAAAAGAGAGTGGCACGCAAGTCATTCTAAACCCGGCTCCTGCTCGTCCATTATCGGATTCACTGCTTGCTTGTGTTGACGTGATTACACCGAACGAAACTGAAGCAGAAGTGCTGACAGGCATTACCGTGACGGACAACGCGTCTGCTCATCAGGCTGCGTTGGCTCTGCATGCTAAAGGCATAGAAACGGTAATGATCACGCTAGGCGCGAAAGGCGTGTGGGTGAGTCATCGCGGTCAAGGCAATGAAGCCAGCGAAGGTGAATTAGTCGCAGGTTTCCGTGTTGAAGCAACAGACACAACTGCCGCAGGTGACACCTTTAACGGCGCGTTGGTGACAGGCTTGCTTGAAGATATGCCATTAGAACGCGCAATTAAATTTGCTCATGCTGCAGCTGCTATCTCTGTGACACGCTTTGGTGCTCAAACGTCGATTCCAAGCCGTGCTGAAACCGATGCGTTCTTAGCAGAGCGACTGTCTGCTTAGCTTGATACCTATTTGAAGGCCTAACTCCTGAACTAAACCGTAGTTAACGGATGTTAGCCTTCAAATTCGGTAACAACAAATAACAAGCATAAGCCCCTGTTTTCAGGCAGAATATCGCCCAACGTGGAAGGTTATTCCCACAAGGATTTTTTATGGCAACAATGAAAGACATCGCACGGCTCGCAAAGGTTTCGACTTCTACCGTGAGCCACGTGATCAACAAATCACGCTTTGTCAGTGAAGAGATTGCTGAGCGTGTTAACAGTGCGGCTAAAGAACTCAACTATGCGCCTTCTGCATTGGCTCGCAGCTTGAAAATGAAGCAAACCAAAACCTTGGGAATGCTAGTGACCACATCCACCAACCCATTCTTTGGCGAAGTGGTAAAAGGTGTGGAACGTCGTTGCTACGAAAAAGGCTACAACCTTATCTTGTGTAACACCGAAGGCGATAGCGAACGCATGAAATCCTCTATCGATACCTTGCTGCAAAAGCGAGTCGATGGCCTGATGCTAATGTGTTCTACCCTTGAAGGCGAACATATCGATGTATTCGAGCGCTACCCAGAACTGCCTGTTGTAGTCATGGATTGGGGCCCTATGTTGTTTGCGAGCGATAAGATCCAAGACAACTCGCACCAAGGTGGCTACATGGCAACTAAGCACTTGATAGATAACGGTCATTCTCAAATTGGTTGTATCACTGGCCCACTGCACCGTAATCAAGCTTCGTCTCGTTATCAAGGCTTCAAGCAAGCAATGGAAGAAGCCAATTTAGAGATCAACCCTAAGTGGATTGTTGAATCCAACTTTGAATGTGACGGTGGTTTTGACTCTTATCAGACATTGAAAACTCGTGGCGAAATGCCGTCTGCCTTGTTCGTCAGTAACGATATGATGGCGATGGGCGTGATTCACGCTGCGGCGCAAGATGGCACATCGATTCCGAATGATCTGTCTATCATTGGCTACGATGACATCCACCTGTCGAAGTACATGACACCCGCGTTAAGCACTGTCCACCAGCCAAAACATCGTTTAGGTAAAACCGCAGTGGATACGCTTTTGAGCAGATTACAAACTCCAGATGCTTATCCGCAAGTCGTTGAACTTGAACCTACTCTTGTTGAACGAAGCAGCGTAAAAGCCATTTAAAGCGCCTTCTTAGAGATCTAAACAACAAAGGGCAAGGTTAAAAAACCTTGCCCTTTTCGCTCCTAATGCACTTCACTTATCTTCTTAGCGATTCAACACAGATGCGATTTGCTGTATTTCGTCTAACACATCGACGCCATTGTATTGCGGCGCAATCGAGAGATCTTGAATACTCACGGTTTCTACCGATTGCTTGTCGTTAAGTTTAGTCACTAACTCCCCTTTGGGTGAGTAGGCTCGGCTTCCACCACAATAAGTCGCGGTAAACGCATTAACCACATCTTGCCCGACGCGATTACAAGTAACCATGTGACACCCTTCCTCCAAGGCTCTCGCTTGAGCAATGGCAAAACTATGATGCCCACCGAAGTTGGCAGGGTGAAGAATAACGTCGACCGACTGATACCCTCTCATGATCTCCGGGAACCAAATATCAAAGCAAATCGCGACACCAAACTTTAAGCCTTTGTGCTCAAACGAGAGGCGTTCCTCCCCTCTCGAGAAATACTGCTTATCGAATTTGGTTTGACTGATTTTTCTATATTTGTGTCGTAAACCGGAAGCATCCACAACCACGACGCTGTTGTAATATTGGCCGCTATCTTTCTCGGCAATGCCTGCAACAATCAAGGTGTCATGCTTCGCTGCAAGCTGCGTTAATGAATCAATAGTACTGCTGTCGGCGAAGTCTTCAGCCAATTCGTGAATTTCTTCAGCCTCGTTAAAAATATACCCAGTCGTGAACAGTTCAGGCAGTAAAGTAATATCACCGACTGACGGCTCCGCTTGCAAAAGATCAGAGACCGAATCTATATTCTTTTGTTTGTTTTTGTATTCAACTTCAAGCTGAATAAGCGTGATACTGACATTATTCAAAATCGATTCCTTACTAGGTAATACTTAAAGCTGTAATGCTTCAAGCTGGAGACTAAGAACTAAGAACGACAGAGTAGGCCAATCCCCTATCGCTTTCTTATTCGCCCGCCAAAGGTTGAAGCAGGTGCACAGTCCTGTACGTATTTTAAACCTGCCTACGGCGCTAATTTAGGCTCTGGTAAAACCGGAGGCGTGCTGTCCATGTAGGTTAAGAAATTCGCCCACACCTCATGCGTGCGCTGCTTGGTTAACCTTGTCTTACAGGAAAGCGCCATAACCCCTCGAATAGAACCATCACGCCATTGGATGTAAACAGAGTCACAATGTGCTGTCATGTACGCCTGCCAGCTCTCCTGAGCCTTCTTAATTGAAGCGACCAGCTGAGCTTCATAAGCATTGTGCTCAAAGCTGGCTGCAAGGTATTTATCCAGTTCCGCTTGTGCAGATTCCAACTCAATTGCCGCACACTGATTGATCTCGATGGTATTCATCGCATTCTCGCAATCAACAACACCTTCGTCGGCCAACGCAGAGAATGAGAAGCACACCGCTATGAGTGCTGATATCAGTTTTGTCATAATCATCCTTTATGCTGTCACCACCAAAACGAATCGAGTCGTGACTTTATTTATTTATTTATTTATTTATTTATTTAAACGTGGCTCAATATTTAGCTCATTCAACTCATTCAGCCAGACCAAATAACAATAAAATTTATCAGGATATAAGCATTTGTTATCCGCATAAATCATCAAAAATGACGCCTCGCCAACTCAAATAAATGAGATAACGCTCAGATTTTGCTGGTAAAACTAGAAAACATATTATTTATATCAATAATTCGTGCCTGCACTCACACTATTAATTATTTATATTGCTACCTAAACGCTAACTTTATAAATTAAATCGAATGCTCACATAAATCGGTAACGCTTCTCCAACTATGGATATCAAGTACCAAAACATTGCCAAGACTTCATTTTACTTTGCCATCTCTTTCTTTTTTTCCATGGCAATGCTCATTCCTTTTACACCGTATCACTACCAAACATTAACCGAAGACACATCAAGGTTAGTCGAAACCAGGTTAGAAGGGATCCAATCAAGGTTCGACCGTTTTTTATCTGAAGTTAGACCTGAACAGTCATGCGACGCGATCGTTAGACAGCTTCGACAAAACGTTTTTGAAGCCGATTGGGTAAAAGAAGCAGCGGTATTCAATAAACAGAACCGATTTTACTGTTCAACCACCGATGGTGACGTTTCATTTCGCCTATACAGCACCATCAGGCAGCGACTCAATGACGACCCGAATTTAACAACCCTGTCGTATTCCAACTCGGCCATCACGCAAGTTCAGTCCATCATGCTCATTTTCTCGAACAAAGAAGATGCCGGAGTGAGCCTGATGATTCCGCCACACTTCATCTATGACCTTGTTGAAACAAACCTGAGCAGCCATGGAATACAGGCCAAAGTTGAAGTGATCAAAAGAGATATCCACCCTACCGATATTGACTCATCAATCGCCAAGGTGCGGATACAATCAAACACCTACCCATTGACCATCACCTCATACATTGGGTATCAGTTTTATCTTCGCTTCATGTTGAGCTATTTATGGTTTGGCTTTTTGATGGCCGGAATCACCACCATTATTCTCCTTTCCATCAAACATAAAAAGCAGAGCCAACGCAGCTTAGAATATTCGCTTTCAAGTGCGCTAAAAAACCAACACCTTCATGTTCACATGCAGCCTATCGTTAACCAAAACACCAATGAGATCGTCGGCTGTGAGTCACTATTACGATGGAACGACCCAATTGAAGGTAACGTCTCCCCGGCTATTTTCATTCCGCTTGCTGAAAGCTTAGGCTTAATTGAGGAGCTCACCTACTTCGTGCTGCGCAAAGTATTAATGACGTTGAAAAGCAATCAAGATGTGTTCGACTCAAAGTACATCAGCGTCAACATCAGCCGCAACGTAGTGTCTAACAGTAACTTCTCTAACAAGGTGATCAGCATCTTTAAAAGACACCCTGAGATTCTCAAACAGGTAGTTTTTGAAGTAACCGAATATGGTGAATGTTCTGATGCCGACATGGTCAAAATTAGAGACAACCTAACCAAGCTATCGAACAGGGGCGTCAGAGTCGCGATTGATGATTTTGGTACAGGCTACGCAGGGTTAGATTTCGTAAGACAGTTCCCGTTCAGCATTCTCAAAATCGATCGCGTGTTTGTGAAAAACATATCCGACGAATCCAGCTTTGGTCTCCCTTTGCTAGAGTCCATGCTTCAACTATCACGCTCCTTAGGCATGCAAGTCATCGTCGAAGGTGTCGAGTATGAATCCCAAGTGAAAATCTTATCTAAGCTCGGTGTCGACTATATCCAAGGCTTCTATTTTTATAAGCCGATGCCGATAAACCTGACTGTCAGCTTACTCAGGCAGCAGCATTTTGAGTCCGATAACGTTGAGGAACAAACCAACCAGACATTCCTTGTTACATAAGGCACTAAAAAACAACGAAAGAAAATGCGAAGGCTATGGGTCTCCTTTGATGAACATTTAAATCATCGCATCATTGAATGCATCACAAGGGATATCATGGAAAAGACACTTCAAACCAAACTGGCGACTAGCCTACTACTGCTGAGAATCGGCATTTTTATCGTCTTCTTGTTCTGGGGCTTAGATAAGATCCTTGTCCCTGAGCACGCGACAAAAGTACTGTCTGGCTTTTACGGCATCGACATCTCGAACAATGCGATGATGGCTCTGGGTGTCGCGCAGCTCGGATTTTTAGGCGCATTCGTTGTAGGCATGTGGAAAAAGTACACCTACGGAGCCATTTTAGTCCTTCATGCAGGCTCAACCTTTTCCTCTTTTGGAAAATACATGGACCCGTTCAACAACCTACTGTTCTTCGCCTCTTGGCCAATGCTCGCAGCCTGTATCGCAATCTTCTTACTTCGCAATTACGACACTTACAGCGTTGCCAACTAATACAAAGGGCGCCGTTATTGGCGCCCTCTTTGGTTGGGTTGATTCTTAAACGTTTGTTAGCCTAAGCAAACTGAAATTCCCCACCATGCTCTTCTATTATAAATGAAAGGTCTTGTGCGGCATTTTGGAATATTTCTTGGATGATTCCTTGAATACCATACCACTGTTGAGACAACTGATAATCAGAATGTATGGTGTCATCAGAAAAATCAACGCCGCCCAAGTGAGCAACCTTGGCTAAACCAAAGACTAAATCAAAAGTAATGGGCTCACCTAAACGATGTGCTAACCTGTTTCTGATACGATTCATTTCGATCAAAAAATCAGCCATTGATTGCCAAATTAAACCGCGATTAAGCGCTAACTTAACCTTATTAGGAAAACTCATGTTAAATGGGTTTATCTTCTCACTATCATCAAGCTTCAACTCTATTAATTGAACTAATACTGACTCAAGCAATAAATGACCTGTTAGATATGCACCCAACTCAGTGTTGTTGAACAATTCGAGAATGTGCTCAAAATTTGGTGTTTCTCTGTCTTCCCAAATGTTATCTGTCATATAGACTCACTTACTATTGGATTAGGCAAACGCCGCGTAAAGGTATAAGCAACCCAATACCTTAGCGTCCGCATAATACCTTAAACACATAAACCAACGCATAGTAAAAATGCCACGTGTTGCGAATCACTCTTAAGCAACTTGTTATACCGCTTGATTGAGGCTAAAATGACCAAAATAAAGACCACTTAAGAGACCTATTAAATGACCACTAGAATTTTAGCCGATGTTGCTGCAAGCATTACTGAGTTGAAAGCTAACCCTATGAAAGTTGCAACTAGTGCTTACGGTGAACCTGTTGCTGTACTGAACCGAAATGAGCCAGCATTTTATTGCGTACCAGCCGAAGCGTACGAAATGATGATGGACAGACTCGAAGATCTTGAACTACTAACTATTGCGAAAGAGCGTGAATCTGAAGAGAGTATTTCGGTAAATATTGATGACCTATAAACTCGACTTTAAAAAGAGTGCACTCAAAGAGTGGAAAAAGCTTGGCTCAACGCTTCAACAACAATTTAAGAAAAAGCTAATCGAGCGTTTAGATAACCCGCATGTTCCGGCTTCAAAACTCTCTGGAGCTGACAACATGTATAAGATTAAGCTGCGCCAATCGGGCTACCGTCTCGTCTACAAAGTTGAAGACGATGTCATCATTGTAACCGTCTTAGCAGTCGGAAAACGCGAACGTAGCGATGTTTACCGTAAAGCTATGAAAAGGTTAGATGATTGATTGCGGTATCAACGAATGACATGGATTCCCCCTACCGAGGATCTGCCACACTTATGTGGTACTTAAATGCATCGGAGGCACCATGTC
>NZ_JBFSTZ010000024.1:0-95796 GCF_041467155.1 Vibrio sp. 10N.247.310.23
ATGAAGCCTTTTTTCTATCTAAATAAACAAGTTAGCTCTTAAGATCCTGTCTATGAATCCACAATAGACTGACCTTCAATCACAGTTACGCACGAATATGGTGTTCGGATATTTATAAGTCATTGAATAATTGAGAAAAAGAGAAGATTTGGATTGATAACGTGCCTTGAATCGGAAACAATGTGTGCTTGCACGCTTTTCAACTAAAAATTAGATCTAAACTGAATTATATGTATACTTTTCAGTTCGTTAGGTATGGTTTTTGAGGTGTGCTTAATACATCAATTCGCGCTGGCACGATATTAAAATGTTATGTGTATTGTCCAGAACATCAGCGACACTGCTTTGTTACACAATGTCGCCACTTTTTTACTACTCGAGAGTGCCAGCTAACTCAATTACTTTCTTCATATCATCCCAGTTCCAATACTTGCATTGTTGTCTGTTACCATTATCCATATTGTTAATGGTCTCAAGTATAAATGATTGATACTCTTCACTAATACTCGACTGCAATTCATCACGGTATGCTGAGCGGCTAGGTAACCTGTAAGTTGTTATAGGCTCTCCCCATTGATCTTGTCCAACATGCCTTGTATAGATGATATTGTTCATAGATTGCTTAATTAGATCCAAAAGAGTGAAATCTTCTGAAATTTCATAGTTCATTCCCAATAACGTAGGCTCAGGGGAATAGCGTTGGGTACGCTTGTTATATATGTCTTGCGATTTTTCGTGCTCAATCAAACCGATGAGCAAAGCAGGAAAGTTTATGTATTGCGAATTACCAGTTCGTTCCAACGTATTCATGGCGGAACGTAAACAAGATTGAAACTTGTTCATCAACTGGTCAATATCCCGAATGTGCAAGTCGTAGCCAACGGCAAGCAAGCTAACAATTTTGTTAATTGAATCCTCTAATCTGCCGTTAAACATAATAGGGAATAGTCGTAGGCGACTATATTGCTCATAGTTTATCCCAACTGCATTCAGGTATGCTTCAATGTCAGGTGAAGGCAGTGTTGCTTTTCGATCAAAAAACTTTTTGAGGTACTGCTTTGAATCAAAGTTATACCCGTACACTGCATTAATTGAGTGTGATAATTGATCTGTATCGGTCGCAATAAGGAAAACGAAGTTGTCTGTTTTGAAAAAATGCTTAATGACTTCGAGCATTTCAATTGCATAAGTAGGTCGGCATCGGTCTAGCTCATCTACCAGTACAACAACAGGGATTTCCGCTCCATAAGTTGACTTCAGCACCTCTGCTAGTTGAGACAAACATTCTCTGATTTTTTGAATAGCTTCAATTTGTTGCGAATACTCAGATGTTAGCTGCTTCATAAAATCGGCTGGGCTTTCATCAAAATACTTCATCATGGCATTCGAGCCAATTGTTGAGTCATCCAAATATTTCTTTGAAGCGTAGCCGACTACACCAACAGCTGTGGCTTTTATAGCTTTGCTTAGAAACTGCTTTAGGCGCTTAGTGTTTTCTTGACTACCAATACCGTTATTAAAGGATTCTAATTGGGTTAGTAACTCGCTAGTAATAACAGTTAAAGGCTCTTTCGAGAAATCGCTTTCCCAAGCATCAATATATATAACTGGGTGGCGCTCCTGAAGCAGGTGAGTATAAATGCGCTTAAGAAATTCGGTTTTACCTGCTCCCCAAGCTCCATTTAAATTAAGAACGAATCCATTGGTCTCGCCAACCAAATAACTGCTTAAAAACTCACCATATTCCTTTCGGTTCAGTTTGCAGTTTGCAAAATTGTGCGTAGTGCCCCAATGCTCGTATTTTGCTTTATCTAATATACTCAATGCTTTAGTCCGCCTAAAATAAAGGCTATTGTACCTTAAAAATCGGTTTAGTATAGTTGCACTGAGTTTATACACATACAAAGCATTTAAGAGTGATTCGCAACGCTTGGCAGTTTCGCTTCGCTCAAGTATAGCCAAACGCTGCTCACACCTTAATGCGGCTACTTGTACAAGCTGAAAATTTTATTGTCATTTAGGAGTAATTAATGGCACTTGTAGCAGATTTACTACACATCCCCCATGTTTCACCTCTTCAATTTACGGATAACCTAATGTCTTCATTTGTGTTGCAGACCGAAGAGGTAATCGAAGAGGAAATTAGAAAGTTCATAGAGAATGGGCCTGAGACACACGAAATAGAGCTAAGTGCTGAAGAAGGGATCTATAGTTATGTAGAGCATTATCAAGGACTTTCTGATGCAGAAGTGATGTTGGACGAGATCTTTAAAGAGTACTTTCCAAGTCTGCACCGACGCTCTGCATTTCAAACTATTTACAGTACTTACGAGGTTGAGCTTCAAACCTTGTGCAGTCGTTACCAAAAGAAAAAGCTTGGTGGGAAGTCATTTGATAAGTACCCGGGCTTAGGTTTGGTAAAAGTAAATAACTTTGTAAATCGTCATTTTCCTCAGTTGAAGAATAAGCCAGAACAGCAGCTAATTGATGTACTTAGAAAATTAAGAAATCAATGTATTCACCATGATGGGAAGGCATACAAGAATAGTGGTAATCCGATTGCTGAAATAGACGGATTAATTGAAAGCCACCCAACTCTGTTTCACCATGATGGGTTAGTCGCTATGGATGAGAATGGAAAAGTGAAAAAGTATGTTGATGGAAGCGAGCGAAGATGTGGTCAGTATGTGATATTTGAGGCGGGATGCTTAAATTTTGTGATTGAAGCATTTCAAGCGTACGTTGAAGCAATTGCAACTGAGTATAGAAAACGTACATAACAATGGCATCAAGGTGACGCTGGACACTCGGCATTTTTGGTATGGAGTCTGGTGTGCTTGGTAAGTTCATAGTGGCGCACCTTATGCCCAGAGTTATATTTAAAAAGTAAGCAAAGAGTAAATAATGATTAAGTTTACATTGATAGAAAATTCATTAGATTCCATCAAGTCTGGTATGGATTACCTTGACTATGCAGAGCAGAAACAAAGCCCAAGTCACTATAAAAAGGCTCTTCTTTCACTTTTTCAAGGTGCAGAGTTAATTCTTAAAGAAATCTTAGTACAGATAGACCCAATAATTATTTTTGATAAAAACTCATTGTTCCGTAATTGTAAATCACCACTTCAGCCAACCATAGAGGAGTTATTCGACTGCAAATCCAATGATATTAATGGCATTTGCCAAGAACTAAAAAAACATTATCCGGAACAATTTCAAAGAGCGAATCTGAAAGTTATTCAAGATTTAGCTAAAGAGCGCAATAAAATTCAGCACTTTGCGTTTGAAACTACCCCAAATGACTTGAAAGCATCATTACTTAAGCTCTATCTAATGGTTATAAAACCAGCTATGAAAATAGCGGGCGAGAAAGCTGCATTGGATACATTTGTCGAAGGGATCAATAGAATAAACTTTGATGAACAAGCAACAGATGTAGAAGAATCATTCTTAAACGTTAACAAGAGAGATGAATTTACAAAAGGTGGTTGCTGTCACTGCGAGAACTATTCACTCTTCGTAATCTACGATGGCGAGTCATTTCCAATTGCTTGCTATTGCACGACATGTGGTTTTGAACGTACTAATATTGATATGTCAGAGTTTTATGACTGTCCTGAGTGTTCAGCTCCTTCGGTAATTTATGATGAAAAGCTGGGAGCTGGTATGTGTCTTTGGTATCGATGTGCCGACTGTATGGAATCAATTAAAACAGACATGGTTCCATGTGATGACTGCGGTGGGTATCTGATAGAGGACACTTGTTTTAACTGCACAGTCGAAGATTAAATATAACAAATGCATCAACACGATTTGCTACATTCGGCATTCTAGATTTCTTTTGGTTTAGCGTGTTAAGTGGTTAATTTAGGCTCAATTTTCATTGCACACTAGGCTCTTAGGGAGACGGCACTTGATAACAAGAGTCGTCCGCCCGCCAGAAATGATTTAGGCAATAACCCTTGCTCCCGTTACTACACCTCTTGATATATTTACTGTCCGTCATCTTAGTCTTCCTTAAACAATTGGTGTTTTGTAACTAAATAACGGTGGCAGATAAGGTTGTATAAGGTAATATTTTGTTGCAGTACAGGGTTTATCCAAACCATAATTCCGTGCGAAAAGGGCCATTTTTATTACCTAGCTCACAAGCCTGATTCTTAGCGGTGTGTAATAGAAAGTAATGCAATACCTTATGAAGGTAGGCACCAACCCACAGCATCCCTGATATTGCGCTGAACACGATAACAATCACACCAGAGATAAGAATCGCGCGCTGTTTTACACGCTGGCGACCAATCTCATAAGCCTTTTCCACTTCTACCGCGAATGACGCTTTCTCTTGCTCTTCTCGGCTGTAGCTTTGAACCGTTTTAATATGCTCAATCGCCTCACCGGCATAAGACCCGACATCAGACATCGAATCTTGGCTTTGACGAGATAGGGCTCTGACACGACGCCCGTAGACAAGGATTGGAATCAAGATAAATGGCACCGAGGCCAATACAATCAAGGTCAGCTTAATATTGGTCGCGAATAGCATGATGATCGCACCAATACACATCAACGCGCTCCGCATCGCCATAGAGAACGATGAACCTATGATGCTTTGAAGCAGAGTGGTATCCGTTGTGATACGCGACATGATGTCGCCACTGCCATTAGTTTCGAAGTAACTCGGATGCAGTGTCACGACATGATTGAAAACCGATAAGCGAATGTCCGCACTCACGCGTTCCCCAACAGAAGAAACCAAATAGAAGCGGAAGAAAGTACCAATCGAGATCAACACGACCACGACCATGATGAATTGAATCGCGCTGCCTAAATCTGAGAGTGATTGTTGGCTAAAACCTTGGTCGATAAGAAGGCGAATACCGTGTCCGACTGAAAGGGGTAAGCTCGCCGTGAAGATCAACGCGATCAAAGCAGCAATAACACGACCTTTATAAGGCTGAATGAATTTACTCAGCTCAAACAAAATACTGAGGCTTTTCTTCTCAGGTTTGGGGTCTGGCGCTTTTTGAGTCGATCGCTGAGTTGAGTCGAGCGTAGAAGAGACATCGTTTTGCATATGACTGCCTTAATGTGTTGTCGCTTTAAAAATAGATGGCTTGTTGCTTGTTGCTTATGACTAATTGCTTATGACTTATTGCCTGTACTGCGCGTTGTTCGCTGGGCAGTAATTGTTGTTGAGAATAGAACCCATTAAAGCATTTATTGCGCTGTGACGCTCCCTAGGAAACTCAATTTCCAATATTTCATCATAACCAACTGCATAGCTCAAAACGACATTAAAGGAAAACTAAGCATTCTGATCCAGTCAGTTCGATAGGAAAGTAGGGGTTTTAACCCTAATTTTTATGCAAGTAAATTAGCGTTAATAGGGGAGTGCGTTCATAAACTAGTAATCGAGTTATGATTTATAAATTGATAGAAAAACGTTTGCTTTTTATCTCGATACTAACCTTATCAATGGCTTGCAGCCTTTGGTTGTAAGACCAGTTATAGCGACTGTTTTTTGTGCAATATGTGTTACAAAAATTCAACAAAGTAGTTTTTTATACATTTTTCTTGCATAAAACCTCGGATTGAATAGAATAACCAACAAATGACAATTAATGCAGTATTGTGGCATGAGTATTCAAGTAAAGAGCATCAACAAATCATACGGTGATACCCAAGTTCTTCACGACATCAGTTTCGACTGTGAGAGTGGCGAAACCTTGGTATTGCTTGGCCCAAGCGGCGCTGGCAAGAGTTCACTACTGCGTGTTTTGAACCTGCTAGAAATCGCGGACAACGGCGAATTAGACATTGCTAACGAGCAATTCGACTTTGCTGGTCAGATCCAAGAAAAGCAAGGGCTTAAACTTCGTCGTAAAGTCGGCATGGTGTTCCAGCAATATAACTTATGGCCACACATGACGGTGATGGAAAACTTGATTGAAGCACCAACCAAAGTTGCGGGTTTAGATAAGCAAGAAGCGATCAAGCAAGCTCAAGGAGTACTAAAGACACTTCAACTTGAAGACAAAGCTGACGCTTGGCCACTTCAACTGTCTGGCGGTCAACAACAGCGTGTTGCGATTGCACGTGCGCTGATGATGAAACCGGATGTGTTGTTGTTTGATGAGCCAACAGCGGCGCTTGATCCTGAGATCACCAACCAAGTCGTGAGTATTATTAAAGAATTGAGCGGAACGGGCATTACCCAAGTGGTCGTAACGCACGAAGTCGATTTCGCGAAGAAGATTGCTAGCCACGTTCTGTACCTAGAGAAAGGGTACATCGTTGAACACGGCACCAGCGATTCATTCGTTAATCCGCAGACACCTGAGTTTGCCGAGTATTTGACTCATTAAATCTGAGTTAACGCATAAGACTCACGTAACTCACTAGATTTAGCTAAACACAACATCGATCAAAACAATCAAATTATAAGAATGGCCACAGGCCGCTATCAAACAGTATTCGGAGTAACAAAATGAAAAAGATTCTACTAGCTTCACTTATCGGCCTTGCTTCTTTCAACGCAGCGGCGCAAGAAGAAATCAAATTCGCAATGGAAGCAACGTACGCACCATTCGAATACATGGATGAGAACAACCAAATTCAAGGTTTTGACGTAGACTTAGCAAACGCACTTTGTGAAGAGCTGAAAGCAACGTGTACTTTCCACAACCAAGCATTCGATAGCTTGATCCCTGCACTTAAATTCAAACGTTACGATGCGGCTATCTCGGCAATGGACATCACAGAAGCGCGTCTTAAACAGGTGAACTTCTCTAACGCATATTACGACAACTCTGCAGCATTCATCTCTTTCGAAGGCAAAGTAGCAGACCAAGTGGCACTGGAAGGTAAGCGTGTTGGTGTTCAAAACGGTTCTACTCACCAGAGCTTCCTACTTGAGCAAATGACTGGCGTAACAGCGGTACCTTACTCAAGCTACCAAGATGCATTCATCGACATGAAAAACGGTCGTATCGATTCTGTATTCGGTGACACAGCCGTTGTAGCAGAATGGTTCAAGAAAGAAGACAACCTAACGTACGTTGGCGACCAAGTAACAAACCAAGAGTACTTCGGTAACGGCTTTGGTATCGCAGTAAACAAGAGCAACCAAGAACTTGTAGACCAGCTTAACGTTGCACTTGCTGCAGTGAAAGCGAACGGCGAATACGACAAGATCTTCAACAAGTACTTCGGTAAGTAATTTATGGAATTAACGGGTTACTCTTTAGGGCTCGTCGAAGCAAGCTGGATGACTGTTCAGCTTGCATTCGTAAGTCTATTGGTTGGATTGGTTCTAGCAGTTTTGTTTGCAAGTGGTGAGATGTCTCGTCGTATTGCAATCAAATGGCCAACGACTGCATTTGTGACGATTGTTCGTGGTTTACCAGAAATTCTGGTCGTACTGTTTATCTACTTTGGTTCGACACAAGTTCTGTTCATGATCACTGGCGACTTCATAGAAGTGAGCCCGTTCTTATCTGGTGTTGTTGCACTGTCACTTATCTTTGCTTCTTACGCTTCGCAAACCATCCGTGGTGCTTTGAAAGCAGTAAGCAAAGGGCAGAGAGAAGCAGCAAGCGCGCTTGGTATTTCTCAATCACGTTCATTCTTTCGTATAGTTTTACCTCAAGCGGTAAGACACGCGCTACCAGGGTTAACCAACCAGTGGTTAGTGTTACTAAAAGACACTGCATTAGTATCGCTGATTGGCGTAACGGATTTGCTGAAACAAGCACAACTAACATCCGCTGCAACGCACGAAGCATTTACTTGGTACGCGACAGCAGCAGCAATCTACTTGGTCATCACTTTAATCACACAAAGATTGGTAAAAGTGATTGATGGTAAGTTCTCTATTCAAGGTTTGGGTAACAAAGGGGCAATGGCATGAATCAACAATACCTCTCTCAAATGCTTGAGGGCTTAGCGACCAGTCTTCAACTCACAGGCGCTTCATTGCTGGTTGGTTGTATCTTGTCACTGCTGATGACGGTAACGCTAATCCTAAGAATACCGGCGATTCACTGGTTAACACGTGGCATCATCACGCTGTTCACTGGCACACCATTGTTGGTGCAGATCTTCTTGGTGTATTACGGCCCGGGTCAGTTCGATTGGATTCGTGAAAGCTTCATGTGGACTTGGTTAAGCCAACCTTGGTTCTGTGCAATGTTAGCATTAGCTTTGAACACCGCGGCATACAGCACGCTACTGTTCAGAGGCGCATTCAACGCCATTCCAGCAGGGCAGTGGGAAGCGTGTCGCGCACTTGGCATGGACAAAGTCGCAACGCTTAAAGTGTTACTGCCATACGCTCTACGCCGTGCCGTTCCAGCTTACTCGAACGAAGTGATTCTAGTCTTCAAAGGTACGTCACTGGCAAGCACCATCACCATCATGGATTTAATGGGCTACGCTCAACGTATCAACGGCCAAACCTACGACACACTTACTGTGTTCGGTATTGCCGGCGCATTCTACTTAGCAGTAAACGGTGTATTAACGCTGATCTTCCGCCAAGTAGAGAAGAAAGCCCTGGCATTCGAAGCCGCATAAGCTAGCCACTCAAAAGCTTAACTAACGTATAAAGCCTGCCATTTATGTTCGCATAGATGGCAGGCTTTTTTGTGTTTGGGGTATGCGTAGAGGTACAGTGATTGCATACAGTTCGGGAGGGTATCCGCTAAAATCATACTATATAGAAATATTCTGCATTTTGTCATTCAATGAGTCTATCTATGTTTTAAGTCACTGAAATACTGTGATTAATCGTGGTAAATTGCTGTGCATATGAAACTAGATAGACTGATTCTGTATTTAAATGCAGAATTTTTCGGTCTAATAGCTGTTAGTTCACAGGAGTATAAATGGACTATTTTAGTTTGGCGGTTGGTTTTCTCGTAGGGACGGCAACTGGTGCTGCTGGTACATATTTTGGAAATAAGTACACAGACCAACGGAAAGCGAAAGAGCAGAAAAAAGAAATCAAGTCTTTCTACAAGTCTCTATGGGCTAAACATGAGCCTTTACTGAAGGAAATGAGGCTAGATCTAAAGAATCCTGATTTCAAATTTCATAGAGAATTTTTCCTCTTAAGTCGTTCTTGGAGTTTCGTACATGCTGGTAAGTTTCTCGCATACTATCTTGAGGAGCATGAAAATCTAGAGCAGCAAATTAAAATCTTAGAGTCACATGGTCTTATTATTGAGGTCACCGAGTTTGGTAAAAACGTTAAGAAGTACCAGTTTTCAGAACATTTAGTGGAGCATTTTCTGACAGAGTGAACTAACAATAAATTTAATAGTGATTCACAACGCTTGGCGCTTTCACTTCAAGCCAGTTTAGTGTTTATGGCATAATGCTTTAGGTAAGGTGTTAGCGTTGTTCACACCTTAATTGGGAGTTAAGCGTCATGCGCTACTCCAACTTGAGAAGGTAGTACAAGTGGAAACTAGAGTTAAAAAGTCAGTTCGGTATCTTGCCTTGGGTATTCTTATCTATCCGTTTCTTTACATGATACTCAATTTTATTATCCCGATTCTAATGGCGACTTTGGGCGAAGGTGGTCGCTCGTTAGTTGAAATTCTTGAGTATTTTACTTGGTTTATAATGCCTTTTTTTTCGGTGCTCTATTTGTTAGCTTTCTATCATTTCTCGCCAATGTTAGGTAAATGGCATCAATGGGTTGGGTATACTTTGGTTTTTGCCGCTGCGCTAATCGAAATAGCGATGCCCTGGATGGAATCTGGTCTGGTGTTTAAGACAGCATCTTTTCTATGTCAGCTTTTCGAGATAGGCATTTTGGTTAGTTGTCTGTTCGTTTTTAGCAATAAGTTGAGGCCAAATTCTGAGCTTGGAAGTAACGTATAGCAAGTCTTGGTCTCATCTTACTAGATTGGAGTGCTTATTATCCATCCGAGCTGTTCAAGAGTGATTCACAACACACGGCATTTTAACTATGCCTTTGTATTAGCCATTTAAGAAGTATAAGGCTGCTTCGGCATTGCGTTACTCCGCCTTGAACAGGGCGCACCACTCATCGTGTTGAAATTCATATTGCATCCCCGTTTCAGGGTAAATCGAGACCTATTTCCTTGCCTGAGAAATGAGCAAAAGTAGTATGTGCTTTAGAACTCTACTTCTTTAGTCAATTTTTCAGGTAATACGTGAATATACTTCTGATCATACCTACAGTTTTTTTAACTAAATTTATTGGTTTGCAAATGGGATTCACCTATAACCTGTTTTCAGACCCGTTCAGTCTTAAACTTGCTCTGATTGACCTTGGTTTATTTGTCTTTGTCGGTGCACTTCTTAGTTTTATTTACGACAAGGTCAAACATGCACTCAAGAACGTCAGGAAAAATTAGCCTGACATAGCACTGAAAACGGATGCTCAACGGCGTTATTTTCGGCTTACTTCAATTTCAGTGTTTACGTCGCAATGATTTAAGATCTGTTCGTAACGTCACTCACACCTATACATTGTTTTGCTTTCTACGAGGGAATGAACATGAAAAAAGGAATTTTCAAGAACTTGAAGCTGGCATTAGGGATTGGCTTTGGTGTCGCAATTCATCAGTACTTTTTTATGACGGATGGTACGTTTGATTTCTATCGGCCAATTGTGGCGTTTGCTTTTACGTTTGTAGTGAGCAGCATTGGTACACTTCTAATAGAAAGAATCATGCGTAACAGGGAGGCTAAAGGGGAATCATGACTAAAATCTATTTCGTATGTGGCTTTATCGGTTCGGGTAAGACGACTTACTCGAAAGCGCTTGCAGAAAAGCATGGCGCCTTTCGTTTCTCAATCGATGAGTGGATGATTCCTTTGTATGGCGAGCATATGGAGCGTGAGGTTTTTGATAGCCGGCTGGCTACGTTACAAGGTTTATTCAAGGACTCTGCAATGCAGCTCTTTTCTTTGGGTGTCCCTGTGATTTTTGACTTTGGTTTTTGGCGTGAGTCTGATCGGGATTCTTTTACAAGCTGGGCATCAAACCTAGGTGTGGACAGCGAAGTTCACTATCTTGATGTTCCGTTTGAGACTTGCAAGGAGAGAGCATTCAGCCGTAACTCGGAACTGAATGGTAGGTCTTATGAAATGACACCTGAAATGTTAGATCTGTTTTGGTCTTGGTTTGAGGTTCCAACTTCAAACGAAAATGTTGTTTGGGTTCAACAGGAAGCTCAAAAAGGTATGTAGTTAGGCGCGCAGGTGAGAGGTGTTTTTGTTATCTAGCTTGTGTTCTAAGTCTTCCGTTACATTGGGTTTATGAAAGTCTGAGTCGTCCATCGAATAGTAGAGTAACAAGGGCATTTCTCATGCCGTATTTTTGGTAATTAGTTCTTCCTGTCGATTATCGAATTTGTCCTAAACCCACTATTAAGGCAGGGAACCCCAATGAATAGAACGCTATGGTTCGCACTCATTTCGCTTTTGTTTTCAATGACAATGGTATTTTGTACATACAGTTATGGCATAGAGAGCCACGTTGAAGTAATTACACTCACTTTAGTACTGTCTGGCCCTCTGATTTTTACATTTGCGCTTGTTGTCATTTTTTGTGGCGCACCAGTTATTAACAAGTACAAGTTACTTGGAACCATCGCAATTTGTGTGCATGGATTTACAGCCTCACTGCATGTGCTGTGGAACGGTTTTATGTTTGTCGATGTGATTAATAAACAAGGCTTAGGTCCGGGACAAGGTTATTCTGGTTTGATACTTTGGGTTGGTAGTATCAAGGCGATGCTACTTGGTTTGGTTGTGGGAGTATGCCTGCATTACTTGCTACGATTTTTTAGAAAGGCTGCAGTAAGATAACTGTTGGCTAGTTAGTTGATTGTTCGTTGTCTATAGGAGTTGCCACTGTGTTTTATAGTAAGGAATCCAACAAGGGATTGCTGCTCATCCTTGTTGCGATAAGTGCTTTCATTGTCGTTACCTCGGATAATAACCCTGGGACATTAATCGCTCACGCCATCAATGGTTTAATTGCTTTGCTCTTTTTCTCCATGACAATTGAGGTTAAAGACAATGTACTAAGCTGGTATTTCGGCTTTGGTTTTTGGCGTAAGAATGTAGAAGTGTCAGACATTACAGAGACATCGTTTTATCAAAGCAAGTGGTATCAAGGTATTGGTATCCGAATGCTGAGCGATGGTTGGTTGTATAATGCATCGATAGGTTCAGCGCTTAAGTTAAGCCTAAGCAATGGAAAGCATGTTTACATTGGTTGTAAGGATACGGACGGTTTAAAGCTGGCGTTGAAAACCGCTAACGAACAGATAACGCAAAAGTGATTTACGAGGCTTGGCACTTTTCGTTTTGAGTTGGACTAATTTTTAAGGCTGTATGCTTTAAGTGAGCTGCATTTTAATATCTCAACAAGTGGATCGGAGGTTCAATGGACCAAGCAATCAAAACACATTTCGACGAGTATCCCGATGATGTTCGAGCTCGGCTTGAAGAGTTGCGTTCATTAATCTTTGAGCTTTGCTCTGATTTGGAACTAGCTGAAGTCGAAGAGTCTCTGAAATGGGGCGAGCCGAGTTACAGCGTTAAGACGGGCAGCCCAATTCGAATCGACTGGAAATTGAAGTCACCAAACAACTATTACTTGTTCTTTAACTGTCAAACGAAGCTAGTCGACACATTCAGAGAATTGCACGATGGCACATTGGTATTTCAAGGTAATCGGGCAATCGTCTTGAACCTAACTGAACCACTTCCCAAAGCACCAATCAAGCAGTGCTTAGAGTTAGCCTTAACTTATCAACAACGAAAACATCTACCGCTTCTTGGCGCGTAATTCTTATGTGTTGTCATTATATTTCTTAAACAGGTTTTCTGTGTTCTAGCTATCACTCTTTAAAGTGCTAAGACTGTACCATCTTGATTAGTATCAAGAGGCTAGGGAATCTCTATAACCAACGCTGATTGTATTGCTTACCGTTTAAAAAGGTGTTCTAGTCACCTTGTATTTCAAACTTAAAAGGAAGTTGTATGAATTTAGATAAAGCCAAAAAACGTATCGCAAAGCAGGTTAAAAAAGGCGACCACGGATACCCAAAAATCACGTTAGCGTATTACGGGACGACCAAAGATCTCGCAACGGAAGTCGCGGTTCAATTTATGCTGGGTGAGGGCGATGGTGTTCAAGAAGAGCGTTTTTCTTGTGAAACCGAAATCCGAGATAATGAGTTAGTTCAAACGACGTTACTCAAGATAATCGAGCGAGCAAATGTTAACTCAGTGATTGAAGTTGAAGGCGTGGCTGTTCTTTAGTTTGCTTTAGCCTGGAAACGAAGCCAACACGAGAACTCAGGTGTATAATCCACATTTTTATCAAATTGGGCAGGACACATGGCGATCTCGTTTGAAACTCAAAGACTAAAAGTAGAAGAAGTCGCAGGTGAACTTACTGTTCCTGAACGTTCGGCTCTGCTTGAGCGAGTACCTGGCATTCTAATCCCGTCAGTCGTTGAAAACCTTCCACCATACTTTCATGGTATTGTGTCAGGTGAGCTGGCTGAAATTTGGCTCGACCGAATGTTGTCGGAGAGCCGCTTACTTCAAGTGAAATCCAACGATAATCAATTAATTGGTTTTCTGTTCGCTTATGTAGAAGACGAAAGTGATGCTCATATTGGCTACTTGCTTGCAGAAGAATGCTGGGGCAAGGGTTTCGCGAGTGAGTTATTGCAGAGTTTCATCACAGAAGTCGCAAAAACCGAGTCATGGTCCACACTGATTGGCGGTGTCGACCGTTCAAACATAGCCTCTACACACTTACTTAATAAGCTAGGTTTTGTTGAGCAAGCCTCTGACGAAAGTGCCGTGGTTTTCTATGAATATAAGCTTTCTCGTCTTAATTCTTAATTCTTAATTCATAATTCTTAATTCTGAGCTCTCAGCTCTTAATTTCTAATCCCTAACTCAAGCCACATCTGCGTTATACATTCATTGCCAATGTTTACGTCAATTGATAGGGAAGAAACCTTATTACACCATTCAACTGAGAACCGAGAGCAGCGAGTCTAGTTAACGTGGGCTAATTCGGCACTCTGTGTTTCATTAGCGACTCTCCAATCGCCCCCTAAGGCTTTATAGAAAACAGGCTTTGTATCCACATTAGACCATACTGGTTTAGCGACCTCGACCATCTACCATTACGATGATTGTTTTAGAGATGATGCTGAGATCAGCGGCAATCCAAGACTTAACCGAACATAGGCTTAGTGCATAACTGTGGTCAAAACCTACTTTACGACGTACATCATCAATACAGGTGTCGTAACCTTGATTTACTTGTGCAAGCCCTGTAATACCAGGCATTACACCGTATGTGCGGTCGGCAAAGTAAGGAATTTCGTTCTCTAGTTTGGTGTAAAAAGTAGGGCGTTCAGGGCGCGGGCCAATTAGAGACATTTCACCTTTCAGTACATTGATCAGTTGTGGCAGTTCATCAAGACGTGTCTTTCTCAAAAAGCGGCCAACAGGCGTGATTCGTGGGTCATTCGCGGTAGCCCAAACTGCACCAGAGCGAGTTTCTGCATCCTCGTACATGCTACGGAATTTCATGATCTCAAAGATTTCCATTTTCTCCGGTGTCGATTTACCAACGCGCAATTGACGGTAGAAAATAGGGCCACGAGAAGTGAGTGCAATCGCCATCGCAATCAACGGAAATACGGGCGCTAGCAAAATCAAAGCAATCAGTGAGCTTACAAAATCGAAAGTACGTTTAGCACGTGAGATTTTGTATTGGTATAGGTTTTGGGTAGATAGCTGTTCAATGTTAATCATAATAAGTCCTTAATGATTTGCTCGTGTCCAAGGTGAGTTTTCTAGTCCGATTAGGTAACGAATGCCACCAATGAAGTTGGCGTAGTGTCCAACTATCAAATAAGAGATTAATGAAATAGGTTTGTTTACTAGACGCTTTGGCAAGATGCAACCAAGGACGCCAATGGTATAAACGGCAACTTGAGCCCATAACAGCGCTTCAAATACCAAGTAGTTGCTAAGTAAGATTGAGCACACTAAGCACACAATCATTAAATAGGGAGTGAGTAGGCGAAGTCCTTTTCCTGAAAAGAACGCAAACGCGATGCCTTTAAACTTCGGGCTGAACAAGGCAAATAATCGAATCGCTTGTTGCATGTTGCCCGCTGAAATACGAAGTCTTCTTTTGAAGTCTGTTTCTAGGTTCGATTCTTCTAGCTCTAATGCAACCATTTGGGTTTCGTATTCGGCGATGTAACCTTGTTTAACGATTTGCATCGGTAAGATGAAATCATCATTAATAGTGTTGAGTGGAAGCAGTTCAAACAGGTGTGTTCTAAACAAGTAGAAAGCGCCATGAGAACCCAAGCTAGAACCTAATGAAGCCTCAGACTCTTTAACCGCGGTTTGGTACTGCCAATACGTGTTTTCGCCTTCATTGCCTGTTGGACAAAGTTGATACGTTGCGTTTACCACTCCAACCTTGTCACTTTCAAAATGAGCGGCAGCTATAAGCAAAGCATCCAATGAAATAAGGGCAGAAACATCACTCATCGCCGTGATATCACTGGTTATACGTGTCACTTCATCATTAACAACCGCGACTTTACCTCGGTTTACTTGATGGTCATGTATCTCAAAATAAACATCACTGCACATCGCTTCTTGTATGGTCATTTGTGCAATGGCGACTGTGTTATCAGTGCAACCATCGCAAGCGATAATGACTTCCAACTTCTTTTTTGGGTAATCGAGTGAAGCAAGGTTACGAATCTTGTCTGCGATCCACTGTTCTTCGTTAAATGCAGGAACAAGAACGGTGATGGTCGGCAACGTGCAATCTTGCTGTTCCTCTTTGTAGCAACGATGACTCTCTTCAACATTGCGTGCGGGGTGGCTTTTCGCATACCAACGCAGTAACAAAGGGTAGGCTGCGTGATGATAGACAATCAACGCACCTGAAAACAAACAAAGTCCCGCAAGCAACCAATCAATCATGCGTAAGCTCCTTCTGATATATCGTTGTAAGACGAAACCATTTTGATGATGTCGAAGTTTTCGAGTACGTAACGACGAGGTGACAAAAAGCGTTCATTTTGCTTTTCTAATAGCGCACTAGCTAACCCCACAATGCTGCCGCTTTTGACGAGGGCGCCGCTGACTGGACATAAGGTTTCATCGACGGCACCAACGTCCATTGCGACGGTTGGAATATTGCATGCTTGAGCTTCAAGTGTAGAAAGCGGCAGCCCTTCGTGGCGTGAAGGTAGGCAGAACGTATCCAACGCTCCGTAAAACGTGGTCATGTCTTCAACTAAGCCAAGAAAGATGACTCGGTCACTCAGATTCAAGCGGCTAGTCAGTTGCTCTAGTTGATTGCGTTTAGTACCGCCGCCAGCCAATGCGACAACCATGTTTGCAGGTAAAAGAGTCAGTGCTTTAATAAGTTGGTCTTGGCCTTTGACATGTTCTAGTCGACCTGCACAACCGATGATGTGTTTGTCTGTCGGCAGGTTTAGTTTTGCTCTCGCGTGTTCTTTCGACATCGGCTTAAACTTCTCACAATCAACGCCATTTTTGATGGTAATGATGTTCTCATAAGAAAAAGCAGTGCGTAGTTGGTTATAAACACGTGTCGCGTCGGCAACTAACGTTGGTTGAGCAGCTTTTAATGCAAGCGCTTGTAATCGACGACGTTTGTTGTTGTTCAGATGCCAAGCGTCATGTTCGGTATGGATTCGAGTTGGAACCCCGGTTACGCGAGCGGCATAACCAGCGTATAACAGTGGGCCAATATGATGGGTATGAACCACATCAGGGCGAATCGCATTGAAGGCTTTAATTAGCTTAATAATGATATTGAATTGTACGCCTGGTGCTTTATCCAAAAAGACGATTTGCTTTTTGTATGGCTCTAGCTTCGGCCAGTTGTTTATAGACTCTTGTTTAGTACCCTCTAAACTGACAATCAACACTTGGTCTGTTGGTTTAGCAAGGCGCAGCAAATCCAGAGTTAGGGTTTCTAATCCACCCGGTGCAAGGTGCTGAACAACGTGTATGATCATTTTGCCATGCTTCGTTAAATGCGTATTCATAGTTTGGACCCTGCCTTTGTGATTCTTATTTCGCCTTTCTGACGTTTCTATTGAAGTAACTTCTTTAAAACGTTTAACTACACAAGGAGATTGCAGGAGTTGTGCCAATTAAATAACCGTTATTTTTCAGTTGTTTAGATTATTTAATTCTAGGGCAGTTTTCATTTCTCAAAATGGGAATCAAAACAAAATACAATTGAATGGCAGTTTGAATCATAGGGCTTGGGTAAATCGAAAGTAGCATTAGAACTGGGGCTCTAAATAAACAAAACGCCAACCGAGTGTTGGCGTTTTGCTCTAGGATGCACGAAGCTTGGAAACTAGAAAGCTAGGAAGCACGAAGCTAGGAAATTTGAAAGCTGTGAATCTAGCAAGTCAAAAATGGCTTTGAGGCTGACTAGCTCATTTTAGGGATCACCGTTATCACAGGGACACCCAAGATATCTTCGATTTCGTCTTTGCGTTTGATTGAAGAATCAAACAGTTCAAACAATACCGCTAAACCAATACCCAGTCCGATACCTGCAACGAATCCAGCCAGAATAAAAACAAAAGTCGGCATGTTAGATTTGACACTCGGTGTGAAAGGCAAATCGATAATCTTCACACGTTTGTTTTGCTCAAATACACCAAGCGAACCCGTTAGTTGAGCCATTTCATAACGCTCTGTCAGTTCATCATATAGTTGACGTTTGATTTCAACTTGACGTTTAAGGCGGTACATCTCTTTTGCATTTTCGCCGAAGTTATTGGCCTTGTGTTCTAATTCGAAAATCATAGTTCGAAGGCTTTTGGTCTCTTCAGTTAAAGACTCAAAGCGAGCACGAACCAGCTGTAGGCTGTGTAATTGAGTGACCAGAAGAGGTTGGGTATCAGAAAGTTTGTTCAGTGTCGTACTACTTGCGATGTCCCAAAGCTGGTCGCTGTTCATCGTTGGCTGGGTTACCTCGAGCAAACTCTTACGTTCATTCTCTAGTCTGTCTAGCTCACGCACTTTAGCTTGCACAGCACTGTGCTTGTCCGTGTATTTAGCTTGTAACAAGGTAAGGTCGCTACGAATGTCGATGATCTGGTCTTCTAATTTACCGATCACAGGGTTGGTTCTTGAAAGTTGTTGGTCGATTGACCCTAAACTTTTTTCGACACCCGATAACTCGGCCTCTTTTTCTGCCAATGTTTGTTTGAGTGAAGCTAAGCGATTCAAACTTTGGCTCTGTACCTCAGGCGTCGAATGAACATTCTCATTCATGTATGCAGCTAGCGCTTCTTCTGCTTCTGCAAGCTCTGCGCTACGTTTGTCGATATGGATTTTCAAGAAGTTACTTGAATCTTCAATCGATGAACGTTCCGGTGCAAGTAACTGTTCAATGAAATGTTCACTTACCGAGCGCAGCGTCGCTTCCATTCCATTTGGTGTGTTCGACGTTAGACTTATCTTTAGAAAATCTTTTCCAAGCTGAGTCACCGTTAGACGTTGAGACAGGTCAGTAATGATCTCTTGTTTCTCAATTTCAGGCATATCTGGCGTGGTTAATTGCAGTTCATCAGCGACCGAGTAAAGCACATGTCGACTGTGAAGCAGTGTTCTCAATGCGTTAAGTCGATCTTTGAGCATCGTCGAAACGGCAATGTCTTCCAAGAATGGATTCATCTTGGCCGTTTCTTGAATCAACATACTGGTATGCGCGTCATATTTAGTTGGAGCCAACTTGCTCACACCAAAGCCTACAAAGGGCAAAATAAGCATTGGCAGAACGATAACGTAGCGTTGGCGCCACATCGCATTGATGATGACTAATAACCGCAATTTCAGATTATTCATAATAGCTCCAACATCCAATGTACGAAGTTACCACGGTTCTGCCAGCTCTCTTGTTCGACGACAGAGATAGGTGAGTTGCTTAGCTCGCGTGCATGATCAAGCGCCCAAATCATTTGGTTGGCACTGCCAACCGTGGTTACGTGCCCTTGATATGGAACCAAAGCAGGGAACGGTGTTGTGATAATGGGTGTGCCCGCCGCAAGGTATTCCATTAGTTTGAGTGGGCTACACGCTCGGATCTGCTCGTTATCAACAAACGGCAACAAGCTCACATCCCAGTGTTGAGAATAGCTTGGTAGCGTGTGGTGTGGACGAGGGCCAAGGTAATGTACGTTACTCAACTTAGGCAGCATGAGCGTATCAAGCTCGTTTGGACCTATGAAAACAAAGTCCCATTCCGGCATCGCATTCGCAACATGATCAATCATTTCATAATCAAGCCACTTAGAAAGGCTGCCATAAAAACCAGCAATAGGGCGGTGGTTGCTTGGTAAATCTTTTGCTCTTGGTGCGGGTGTTGAAAATAGGTCTACGTCGACACCATGTGGTAGCAAGTGCGCTTTATGCTTTGGAAATTTATCCATCAATTTTTTGCTAGCCGCGAATATAAGCGTTGATTTTTCGATTAGCTCTGATTCGTGCTGTGCAACGGTGTCATGATCAACACCAGCCAGCGCGCTAAAATCATCACCGCAGTAATAGACCACAGATGACTCGCCTAAGTGTCCGCACAAATCAACAGCGGTCGGAAGAGAAGTCCATAGGATAGGCGCGTTAAGATTAAGCTCCGCAATAATCGGTTTTAGTTGGTGCAACATCATTTGCTGAGCCAACTTTCTAGAAAATTTAGAAGCAGGCGCAGGGATTGTCTTTAAGTTAACGATAGTAATGTTGTCGTGTCCCTCAGAGTCGAGCATGTTTTGAGTAACGGCTTTGGTTTTACCAAACAACTTGTTGAACGCTCGGCTGGCATCTTTAGCGGACAGCTTCGGTTGTCTTAAGCCAATAGAGTTGACCCATAAGACTTTGTGTTGCTTAGCAAGGTGACGAACTAAATGTTGAGTCGATGAAGGTAGGCCACCAAAGTCTTCACCAAATACGATTAAATCACGCATGGTCACCTCCATGAGTCTCTAACGAATCGAACATATCGGATTCTGTCACTTCAACGGGTTTAATGTGACCGACAACTCGAGCTGGGTTACCGCCTGCGATTGCAAAAGCCGGGATGTTCTTTGTTACTACGCTGCCTGCGGCTATTACGGCACCTTCGCCGATGGTTACGCCACCTTTAACCGTCACATTCGTGCCTAACCAAACATCGGGTTCAAGAATGATGTCACCGATTTGCTGAGGGTCGTCACCTTCACCTAGCGCTCGGCGTTTTGCATCAAGCGGGTGTCCAGAGTATCCAAATAGAAAAGCGCCGCCTGCGATTCGTACGTTGTCAGAGATAACCACTTTACCTCCAACAGCGATAGTCGACTGCCAACCAATGTCGACGTTATTGCCAATCGACAATAGTGGGTGTTCCAAGCCTTCAAGTTGTTGAGTACAACCAGAGAATGTCGTGTGGCCAGAGATACGGCAGTTGTCGCCAATCGTAATTTGCACCGGACCGCTGACGAAAGGCAGTCCACCATACAAATACAGGCGTTTGCCACATTGAGCCACACGACCTTTGAAAGCCGGAGTCCAGTAAAAGAATCGCGTAAAGCCAGAAACCAGATTCACCACTAGCTTGTGCGCTTGATATAGGCAGCGATTAAGTACTTGAGGGGTAGGTAGCTCTGCGCTTCTGATGTCTTTCAAAATGAAAAACACATTTCTAATTCGAGAATTAGGATGAAACTTAAGCCAATGTTTGAATTGATGTATAGATACTGACGTCATAATGAAAATCCTCTGTTTTGTTATATAGAAGTACTTTCATATACTGTGCCATTTAATAAATATAATATTTTCAATGAGTTAAAATATAGCTTTTAGGTTTTCTCATTTTGACAGGCAGTTTGAGATACGTTTGAGGCGCAAACTGTGAGTGCTGCGAGGATATAAATCGGCCAGTTGAAGCCTTGAGTCAAAAATGTCCCCGACACTATTGTTCCAATCAGACCTGCATAGATCGCATAGGCGACCGCATTAAGCTCGGGGGAGATTTCTGTGGTCGAGTTTTTTAATCTCGTTAGCGTAGAGCGAGAGGTTTTGATCAAAGAAACGATAAGGCAGACAAAAATGATCAGACCAATAAAGCCAGTCTCTGCTAACACACCAAACCAAGTACTGTGAACGGCGTGATTCAGTCCGTCCCAGTGCGAACTATAAAAGAAGTAGTTCGAGAAGAAGTTGTTCAACCCTACGCCAGTCAGTGGATTTTCAACTGCCATTTTTACTGCCGCTTCCCAAGCATAGATTCGCCCCATTGCAGATTCATCGATACCTTGTTCAGCTGCACCACCAGAAGACCTGTCTGAGATACCAGCAACTAAATAGAGCATCACGGCCGCGACAGTTCCCACTGAGATTAAGAGAACTTTAGAGCGCACTAGCTTCCACGCAAAAATACCAATCACCGCAATACAACCCAGTAATCCGCCACGGCTTTGAGTGGCAATAATGGCGGCGAGCAGTAACAGACAAACTAAGGCACTGATTAAACGTTTGGATCGTGAGATGCCAGTCGTGGTGGCTTGGCTTATTGTAAAGGCGAGTGGGAACATCAGTACCAGTGCTAGGTCGTTCGGGTCACCTAACATAGAGCCAAAATCGCGGCCAATAGTCACGCGTGAGCCCTCGACAAGCCCAATACCATTTACTGAGTTGTACACGGCAATAGAGCTGACTAAAGCGCCAGCGTAGATAATCGTCATCGCGGTTTTTGCGAGATTTTCCGTGGTGTTTACTAGCCAAGTAATCGCAAGCGTCATCACTATAATTTTCCAATAAACGCCCTTGAATTCTGCTAGTGCTATTGGCCTGTTGGACGCGAAGATAATACCAATGAAAACCAATACCCAAAATATGGCGAGCCAATTTAAACAAGGGTGCCAGAAGATTTTAAGTTCTTTACTGATTAATGCATGCCATAGAAGAGCCGACAGAGCGCCTAATGAAAGCATCAGCGGTATTTTTAGCGAATAGAGCTGAGGTATAGCTTCGTGAATTCGGAAAAATGAAAAGACAACGAACAATAGAACTAACCAGAATGTTTTGTTTAACACGAATAACCCGGCCAATGGCACAAGAGCGAGCGCCACAATGACAGCAGGGTGAGGCACAAAGTACCAAACAACACCAAGCCCAACACACAAGGTGCTGATCGTGATGATGACTGGCAATCTATTGGCTTCAGGGTTGACCATTGTGACCTCTATTGGCAAATAAACTCTTTAGGACTCGGCTCGTAATCTTTTTAAGACGTAGTTACGCCTGATGTTAAAGATTGCAAAGTGAGTGCCAGTTATGCATTTTGTTTAACTTACTGATTTAATGTTGGATTATTAAGTGAGGGCGTAGCCTTGAGGTGAGTTTTGTCATTTTGAGAATCAGTATAAAACTGACTAAAGTACTTAAATCATCAAGCCCAAATAACCAGTTATCGACTAAGGCTAGAATTAACGGTCGAGTTGATAGATTTCCAACAACTGCGGGACAACGGCTTGTGGAGAGTATTGGTTTTTCACGGTTTCTATCGCGTGACTCTTGAGAGAGTCACGTTGCTCGTTCGTCAATGACATCCACAAAGATAAAAACTGTTCTAGCTCAGCTTCTGAATTTGCAAGGTAGCCGTTAACTTGATGCTCGATGAGTTGAGGCAAGTTACCAACTGAGGTGGCGAGAACGGGAATGCCACGAATCATGGCTTCTAATGCCGCCATAGGTAAGCCTTCAAAGCGAGAAGGGATGATTAACAGATCGATTTGGCTCCAGACGTCGTCCATATTGGTCTGATGCCCATGAAAGGTCACATTATCAGGCTGCGATTTAACTAAGATGTCCATTTCTGGCCCGTCACCAAAAAGCTCAAACCGAACATCAGGAAACTGTTTGGCTAATGCAACAAATCGATCAGGCGCTTTTTCATGGCTCAATCGCCCCACAAAACCAACATGGAATGGGCTTGATGAAGGGGAGCTTGTTAACCCGGTTGGCATTTTAACAAAGTTATTCAATTGATGGGTTTGACTCGGCACTTTCGCTTTAATCTTTTCACTGACCACGAGCGACTGATCAGAAAGAAAACTGCTGTAACGGTCGAGCCAATCATAAAGCCATACTTTGCCTTTTGGGGTTTCACCTGCGTGATAAGTGGTGATTTGCTTTGTGTTGTTGAAACGAGGCGGAAGCTTGATTAACTTGCTGACCAAACTGGCTTTGTAACCATGAGCATGGATAAGCCTTGGTTGATAATGTTGAATTGCACGTTTCAGCTGTGTCGCGCTATTGCCATTTGAATCTACAGAACATGAGGCTAAATCGGAGAGGTAACTAAAAGGGATGTTCAGCGCATTCAACTTTTCAACGATGATCGCTTCAGGATTAAACTTAGTCAAAAGAACGATACGAACAGCCTCTGAATACTGAGCGCTTTCCGATATCAGGCCTTGTGCTAATTCTAAAACATGCGTTTCTATGCCTCCAAAAGTTTGGCTGTCGATCAACAGCCAAATCTCATGAAGGTTTATGTCGAGTACACCTTGGTTAGGCTTGATTGTACTCATCTTCCGATTCCCAAGCCTGTTTCTTACGATAAACAGTAGAAGGGCTAAGTTCTAGCAGCACAGCAGCGTTTAACACATTCCCATCGCAATGATTGATGGCATGTTGAATGGCTTCACGTTCTATTTGCCACATTGGACGAATAGCACCTTCGCTTGTGGTAAATGCAGGCGTCATCGGCTCATTGTGAGCTTGAGCAACTGACGATTGTTCCAACTCTTCCGGAGTAATCGGTGGCAACTTAGCTTCTGGTGCTTCAACAACTGCAGGTTGAGGCGCAGTTACTCGAACTGGTGTCACTGATTTAGATGATGGAGCGGCATCTACTTTATTAATCGGAGGCGGTAACATGTCTTTAGTCACGCTCGTTTCATTGTTCAACACCACGATGTTACGGATGATGTTTTGCAACTGACGCACATTGCCTGGCCACGCATAACGTTTAAGTAGATTCTGCGTTTCTTTGTCTATTGATTTGAACTTCTTCTTGTCTTGCTTCGCGTACAGCTTCAAGAAATGATTGCAAAGAGTGACAATGTCACTCCCTCGCTCGCGAAGCGGTGGCATCTCGATAGGCACAACGTGAACACGATAGTAAAGGTCTTCTCTAAAACGTCCTTCTTCTACTTCAACCAGTGGATCGCGGTTGGTCGCACAGATAATTCTGACATCCACTTTAATCTCGCGGTTGCCACCGAGTGGAGTAAACGTACCAGTTTGCAAAAATCTGAGGAGCTTCTTCTGCATCTCCAGTTCCATTTCACAAAGCTCATCGAGAAATAGGGTACCGCCATGCGCTTGCATTGCTGCACCTTTCCGGTCGGTTGTCGCACCGGTAAACGCACCTTTAACGTGACCGAAGATTTCACTCTCCATTAGGTCTCGAGGGATAGCGCCGCAGTTAATGGCCACGAAGGGTTTACCATTACGCTGACTCTCTTGGTGAATCGCTTCCGCACACACTTCTTTACCTGTACCACTTTCGCCGTTAATAAACACGCTGGCAGTGGTTGGTGCTACCGAATCAATGATCTTGTAAACCGCCTGCATGGGTAGGCAAGAGCCAATGAAATTATGAAAACGATCACGATCGAATTTGCTTTGCATGTTATCGACGAGGTTTTCGAGTTTCGCTCTTTTTAGATGCAAGCTAACAGAGGTCTTGAGTCGATCGGCTTGAATGGGTTTCTCTAAGAAGTCTTCTGCACCGCGTTGGATAAGGTCTACCGCGATGTTTACTGAACCATGCGCTGTCGCGATGATGACAGCGGTCGGTATTTCGTTAGCAGTAATCCAATCTAAGACTTCTTCGCCTGGCATGTCAGGAAGCTTAAGGTCGAGAATCACAAGCTGTGGAGAGTGCCTTTCAATGAAGGTCTTAGCTTCCGCGCCGGTTTCGACGTGGAAAATATCATAGGGCTCGTCTTTTACGTACTGCTTGTAGAGTACGGCGAGTGAGGTGGAGTCTTCAACTAACAATACCTTAGGGCGCATTGTGTATTCCTTTTGAAACTTTATCCTAACCAATCAATAACATAGTGATATGCAACCATCAATACGAGTCTTGTGTATTTGTTATCTACCACATACAATCTTTTAAGAAGCGGCCTGTATAACTTCTCGCATTGCTGTTCATGATGGAGCCCATCTTATGGCGACTATATTAATAACGACTGTTTTGAGTTTTTAATCTGATACCGATAATGAACATGCAAAGCTAGCTGAAGCCTGCCTCTTTCCTTTCAAGCAAGGCTTTTATTGAACGCTCTGCGAGCTCTATTAATTCATCAACTTGTCGAAATGCCGCATCATGACTCTGTTCTAAACATAGCTTTTCTAAAGCTCGAGCTAATTCACCCAAAGGGCGATTACCTAACGAAAGCGCTGTGCTGCCGAGAGTGTGGACCTCGAACTCAAGTGTTTGAGCGTCTTTCTGCGTGACTGCCTCTTTTATAGCGACCAAGCGTGTTTGTGATTCTTCGACATAATGGTCGATCAAGATAGGGATAATGTCCGCACTTGTATCGCGAATCATTTGCTCCAGAACGCTTTCATCGACAAGCTCGCTCACTTGTTGTGAGTTTAGATTTGTAGCTGCGTCTGACGCTAAAGTAGAATTCATCAAACTAAGTCCTTTTATTGAGCTTAATATCTGTTAATACTATTAAGTTTTAGTCATTTTCTAGAATAATTTCAACTGGTTGCCGTACAAATAGAGCATTTAATTGGCATCTCACTCATCTTGCTATTGGGTTTGTGACAAACCTAACGGACTGATTTTATTTTGTTTTCTCTTATGAAATATAAACTTAGGTGCCTATAAAGCCTAAGGTGCGGGTAGATCTCAGAAGAAAACGAGCCCGATACAAATAAAAAAGACCACTGCAGTGAAATAACAACAGTGGTCTTAGAGCGGTTTATGTAGTTTAGGCTAATCTAAATAGCAATAACTCAAATAACGATAACCCAAACAATGATAATTTAAACAGCCGTGCTTTAAATCACGAAAAGTAGGACTACGAAGCTTTATCAATTTTTGGCTTTGGGTCGGCTTCTACTTCTTCCTCGCTACTTTCTGAGAAGATATCAGCAACAGCGCTTCTCTCGAGTTCACCTTTTAGATTACCGTCTTCATCAACAACTGGAAGAGAGTAGTCACAAGACATAGTGTCCGGTAGCACTTCTTCAATCACCGCATCTGGTAAGATGGCAGGGACTTCTTCGTATATCTCATCACTAAAATCATGTACCGATGAATCTTCAACGGCGTCTTGTAGACTTTCTTGTGTGACTAGGCCTTGATAGCCGTCATCTGTTACGTGATAAGCGTAATCGTTTTTAAGCATCTTCATTTGTGCCAAAGCACCTTCAATTGTTTCTGATGTGATTCGATACAGAGGAGGCTGCATAACGGTTTCAACGGTCAGTGCACGAGCACGGTTTACGTCTTTCACGAACGCTTCCACGTAATCATCGGCTGGATTTAGCAGAATCTCATGTGGTGTGCCTTGTTGTACTAACTCGCCGTCTTTCAAAATTGCGATTCTATCGCCTAGGCGGAGTGCTTCGTCCAGATCATGTGTGATGAAAACAATCGTCTTATGAAGCTTCTCTTGAAGTTCAATAAGCTGGTCTTGCATTTCACTTCGAATCAAAGGGTCGAGTGCCGAAAAGGCTTCATCCATTAACAAGATTTCAGCGTTAGTACACAGAGCGCGCGAAAGGCCAACACGTTGTTGCTGACCACCTGAAAGTTGCGCAGGGTATTGCTTGCCGTAACCTTTCAAGCCCACGGTTTCTAACCATTCGTTGGCTTTTGCTAAACGGTCTTCTTTTTTGATGCCTTGTACTTCCAACCCGTACGCAACGTTTTCAACCACAGTGCGATGAGGCATTAAGCCAAAGCGTTGGAATACCATCGACATTTTATGACGACGGAACTCTTCTAGCTGTTTAGTGTTGAGGCTCATCACATCAATGCCTTCAACCATGATTTTACCTTGAGTCGGGTCAATCAAACGGTTGAAGTGGCGGATCAGCGTCGATTTACCCGAGCCAGAAAGCCCCATGATAACGAAGATTTCACCACGGTTAATCTCAAGGTTGATCTCTTTTAAACCAACGGTATGACCCGTATCCGCAAGAATCTGATCTTTGTGTTCGCCGTTTTGAACTCGGTTCATAACAGACATTGGTTTCGGTCCAAACACCTTGTACAGACCACTAATTTCAATCAATGGTTTAGTCATGCTTGAATCCTCCTAAATGCGCATTAGTTCTTCTTGCGTACGCCTGAGAAGCGCGGTCAAAAAGGATTGCGAGGGCAACGATGGCGAAACCATTCATCAAGCCTAATGTGAAGTACTGGTTAGTAATCGATTTGAGAACCGGTTGTCCTAGGCCTTTCACACCAATCATGGATGCGATAACAACCATAGACAGTGCCATCATGATGGTTTGGTTAATACCCGCCATGATCGTTGGCATTGCTAGAGGAAGTTGAACACCCCATAAGCGTTGCTTTTTGCTCGCACCGAAAGCGGTAGCGGCTTCAAGGACTTCTTTATCAACTAAGCGTATGCCTAGGTTAGTTAGACGAATTACAGGTGGGATCGCGTAGATAACCACGGCGATTAGCCCTGGAATCTTACCGATGCCCAGTAGCATTACCACTGGAATCAAATAAACGAACGCAGGCATGGTTTGCATGATATCGAGCATCGGCGTAACAATTGACTGAGCTCGATTTGAACGAGCCATCGCAATACCAATCGGAATGCCCAAGAATATTGAAACCAAGGTACATACAGTGATGATACTGAGCGTCCGCATGGTGTCTTCCCACATTCCAAAGTAACCAATGAGAAGTAGAGAAGCAACACAGCCTAGAGCCAGTTTCCAAGAACGGCTTGCTGCGTAGACAAGGCTGGTACACACAGCCAGGACTATAATCCAAGGTGTTGAGATAAGGAGTTTTTCAAACCAAACGAGGAATGAAAGAAGAGGGTCAAAGAGAGATTCAATCATTTCGCCGTATTCACGGGAAAATTCACGGTATGCGCCATCTAGCGTCTTTTTTATGGTTCGTAAATCACCGCGTTCCATCTCTGGAAAGCTTGATAACCAATTGCTGTCAGCCATTTTATATCCTTATAGTTCGGAGCCACTTGTCCATGCGATAAGAAAATCGCTAATGAAAAGGGCTCCGAATCATGAATAACATCAAGTATAGCGACGTTATTTCTGTTTTATTGTTGAAGCGTAATTACTTGTTATTAAATCAAGCTCTTACAGCTCTGCTTCAACTTTCTTAGCCACTTCTTCAGAAACCCATGGGTGCCATACTTCTGGGAATTCACTTAAGAAATGCAGACTCGCTTCTTCGCCATCAGCTTGGTTGTCTTCCATCCAAGCAAGTAGCGAGTTCATTTTGTCGTTCGTGAAACCACGTTTAGTAAAGTAGTCGTATGCTTCAGGAGCACGTGACGCAAAACTTTCAGTGGTAATCGTGTGAACAGGTGAAGGCGGGTACATGGTCGCTTTTGGCGATTCACAATCTTCTTTAGTGGTACAGTTAAGGAACTCTTCCTCATTAACGCCACTGCCAAAGTCGACTTTAACCATGTCGTATTTACCTAGCACAGCCGTCGGTGCCCAGTAGTAACCAAACCAAGCTTCTTCACGTTCATAAGCTTTTGCGATAGAGCCAGATAAGCCGGCACTCGAGCCTGGATCAACAATCGTGAAACCGCTGTTTTCTAGCTCAAGAGCATTAAACAGGTTTCCGGCGCTGATCTGACAGTTCCAGCCTGCAGGGCAGCTGTAGAATGCAGATGTATCTGGGTCTTCAGGGTGTTTGAATAAGCTTGCGTTTTTGCGTACGCCTTCGATGGTTGCCATTTCAGGGTACTGTTTTACTAGGTAAGCTGGAACCCAAAAGCCTTCTTCGCCGCCGTTCACAAGTGCTTTACCTGCGTAGCGAAGACGTTTTTCTTCAACACCTTTATCTAATGCGTCTTTTAAGCTGTTGCTCCAAAGTTCAGGTGCAACATCAGGCTGGCCTTTTTCGATCATAGACGTGCCTGTTGGCATAGTGTCGCCAGGGATAAGTTCAGCATCACACCCATAACCATGTTCAAGGATGAATTGGTCGATATTGGCGATCAGTGTTGCAGAGTTCCAGTTCATATCTGCGATTGTTACGCTGCCACATTCTCCAGCGTTAGCATTACCGCTGGCTGCTGCTACTAACAAAAATACGGAGCTTAACTTGTATTTCATATTGAGTTTCCTTTCTCTTTAATAATACAACTAAGGTAACCAAGGTAAATTGATTATCTAAATTGCTCGATGGTGATCCTTTCCGTGTATTTGAACCATTTGAGCAGAAGGAGGGATGGGTGAAGTTTGAATAGATAAACGTGCAAAGTCAGTGAAGTGTGATTTGCCAATTCATCCACTGTGTTTCAACAGCCATCGGATAACTTTGTCAAACTATTACAAATTCGTCAAAAACCACCTCTATTTATAATCTTAGGGAATAATCGTACGAATTCCATCTTTGATGCGATTTACATGGCACTTTAACCGTCTGTGTCACATTACCGCTAAAGTTAGGCGTGGGGCTGTTGATTTTTGAAGGAATTTAAAGGGGGTAAGACCATGATTGATGTGTGTGAAATGCGTTGAATGGTTTTTAAAATCTTATTTTTAAGAATAACTTCGCCAAAAATACCCAATTTGGTTTTGAGTTATTCAGAGCTTTTGGAGCTTGAAGTCTAATAGGATAGGTGGCTGTCATGGTTTAATGACAGCCAGAAAGTAGCAAAAGAAAGTTACATCGGAAGGTTCAAAAACTCATTTTGATACAGCTTGTTTGCCAAGCTATCGCGAAGCTTAGCGGGGATGAATTTCATTCGATTGATTTGTCTGACCATCTCTTGTGCAAAGCTAGGCTTTTGTTTCATGTTCATCACGCAGCCCATTAGGTTGATACTTTGTGCATCAAGCAGCTTTTTCGCTTGTTCTAGGTGGTGACTCGACGTTTCACCATAGGCGACAACCATCAATGTGCTGTCACAAGCACTCGCCACAGACTGAGCCGGAATGTTGCCTTTGTTTATGTTGAGAAGCGGTGAGGTATCAATGATGACTCTGTCGTATTTCTCTAACCATTTGTTGACCACGTTTTGTAACGTTGTCGGATCTTTATAAGCCAATTGCGTTGAAGCAACTTGTGGAGCAGGTACACCGATAAACGTACGCTGAGATTCAACATGTTCAATCAATTGACCTTGCTGATTATCTTCTAGCATATTCAAATCTTTGAAAGCAGGGTTGAATAAGTTGAGATCAACATAAAGTGTTGAATGACCCGCAAGAAGAAAACGCTCGGCTAATGCGGTTGCAATAGATGTTACGCCGTCACCTGAATGGCAGGCGGTGACGCATATTGATTTTTGGCCGTTAAGTTCAGAAGCTAAATACAGTTGCTCGACTTCGGCATGGGTCGCTGAAATTGTCATTATAAAGCTCCTATTAATACGATGGTGGTGGTGATACGCAGTATGTCATCAAGTCCGACGCGTGCTTTTTCAATAAAGCTTTCGCGACGGTCTGGGATGTAAATCGTGTCACCAGCGCGTAGCACCGGCAAGTTGTAAATGTTCGCCGTTTTGCTGAATTCAACAAGGTCAAAAGTACGAGCCTGACCTTGGCAGCAAGACATATTGACGATGGTAATTTTTTCTACATAAGCATTGTCGGTAGGTCCTGCTGCTTCTGCCAGAATATCTAGAATGGTCATGTTGTCGTTGAACACATAACGCCCCGGATTGTTAATCGCACCAAGCACACGAACGGTTTCTTCTTTCGGTGTATCTAACCAGTTTTTGCCTTTCTCTGGGATGTAAATCGTGTCGCCAGTGGTTACGTTTGGCAGTAACGATTCGTCACCGGTTTCGAAGTACAGTGATAAGTTAAGTTTGCTTACTTGCGAATAGGTTTTGTCACGATGCGTTACTCGAACGTTGTGGATGTCGGCATCCTTTGTTGGACCGTCAGCCGCAGACAAGATATCAAGGAAGTGCATGTCTTTGGTGAAGCGGTAACGACCAGGCGCATTCACTTGTCCAAAAATGTAGATCGAAGCATCAGAGCTTTGACGAACCCATTGTGATTTATTGTCTGAAGGGTCTTGTGGCAAGTCGTGAACACGCACGATAGAGCCCGCTCGAATTTGTGGCATTTGGTCACGTGGCGCACCATTTCGAATAAAATCATCAAGGTTAAACACAACTAGCTTTCTACCTGTAACAACCTCGATTTTCGATGTGTCAGCGCGTAGCGTAGGGCCACCGACGTGTGCCAATAATCCCATGAAGTTCATTTCATCTGACCATTCAATACGACCAGGTCGATTCACCTCACCAATCACGTTAACTGCTCTGTCTGGCGTGATTTTCAACCAAGACTTCTCGTTCATGTCGGTTTTCTCAGGAACGAAAATCGCGTCACCAGCTTTGATGCTAGGAGGGTTAGAGTTAGGTAAGCCTTCAGTGTAAGCCGCTAAATCGAATTTAAGCACTCTGCCATCTGCTTTGATGACACGGATTTGTCGTGACTCTGCAAATCGAGTTGGGCCGCCCGCATTCGCCAAGATATCCATAAAGGTCGCGTCTCTTTTGCCTTCAAAAGCACCAGGTGCTGCGACTTCGCCCATTACGTAAACCATGTTGGCGCCGGATTTGATCTCTTCTTCTTGCTTGGGAACGAAAATGGTCGCACCCGGGCGTAAAATTGGAAGCAGACTTTCGTCACCAGAATCTAAGTAACGTTTTAGGTTGAATAGCGTTGGGGTGTTGTTCGAAATCACTCGGATTTGCTCAACACTGGCATAACGAGTTACACCGCCCGAACGCATAAGTACGTCGACAAGGTCGGTGTTCTCTTTGTAAGTGAACGAACCCGGCGCGTTCACCTCACCAAACACTTTGATGGAGTTACGAGAATCAGCACTGTCACCTGAGTTAGCAAGCTTTGCTGCGTCAAACTCTTGCTCGATGTTACCGACTAATGGAGAAGCTGGAACGAATAGTGAATCCAGTGATTGAAGAGTAGGTAATGCTGACTCGTCTCCTGAATCAAGGAATCGTTTGTAGTTAAACTCTTTCTTGTCTGCGCCTCGCTTAAGAATCAGCTTATCCAGTTGCGCGCCCGGGCGTAAACCACCCGCAGCGTAAAGTGCCATTTGGATGCTAGAACCTAATGCGAGAGTGTATTCACCAGGCTGTTCTACATAACCTTGTACGTAGATGATGATTTGCTGCTCTTTTACATAGACTGAAGCGTTCGAAAGATCTTTATAGGCGTTTGCCAGCGACTCTAGAACCACTTTGTTAAGCTGCTCACTGTCGTAACCTGCAACAAACACAGCGCCTACTTCAGGAAGGGTAATACGGCCACGCTTATCCACTTGGAACCCCGTGTTTAAGGTACTTTCACCGGGTACGTTAACTTGGATAAGGTCACCGACTTGAACCGCGTCTGAAAACTCATCGTTAGCATTGACGACATTCGCAAAGCATAACGATAGGGTGATGATAAAAGCGATCAATAATTTCATAATCCACCTCCCATTTTCTCGGCATTCTTAGGCGAGACAATTTCAATACTTACTCGGCGGTTCGTTAAACGCGTGCCGTCGGATTCACCTTCAAAAAGAGGGACGGTTTCGCCAACAGAGACGGCTTTGATTCGTTGAGCGCCTAGTCCAAAAATAGTCAGGTAGCGTTCGACTTGTTTCGCTCGTCCAAGTGCTAACTTGTCGTTGTATTCTTCGGCACCCGTTGCATCAGCATGGCCGGTAACAACAAGGTCTAGGGATTTGTGTTCTTTAAGTAAAGTGGTCGCCTCGGCCAGTCTTCCCATATATTTAGGATTTACTTCAGTCGAGTTTTCCGCAAATTGGTTGTCAACATTAAGCAGGTCATACAACTGTTCAATAACCGACAGTTGCATTCTAAATTGATTTTCATTTTTTGGTGGCTCACAGCGGGCTTGTGAAGTTACGTAATCCAGTTGGACCTCAAGTTCATTTAGGCGTTTTCTTTGGATCACTAAGTCGTTGGCTGCATCCAGTAGTAGACCGCCTTGAAGTTCACGAGCAATACGGTTTTGCTTTTCGATTGCTTGAACAACAGCAGCGGGGAAACACCAACGAGCACCTTCTTGGATCAAAGCATCAAGGTGCAATTTAGCGAGCTGCCAATCAAAGCGTAATCCATGTTCTGGACCAAGAGGCTCGTCTGGCATGACAGGAGAGAAGTCTGAGTTTTGATAGTTAATAGTATCGTAACTTTCAGCCACCCCCCCTGTGCCTTGTTCAGGATAGCTAGTGCAGCCACCCAGAACGAGAGCGGACAGAGAAAGGGCTATGTAGTTTTTCAGTGTTTTCATGCCAACGTCCTATGTTTCTAATTTTTCTTATTATTTTTTGTTACTTCTAGCTTAGTGGGTCTTCATGAATTTGCAGGATTTTTTGAATTTACTGGGATAGCGTGGCCAATACGCAGCAAGCTCATAATTTCAAGCGGTTGCCCCGTCACATTTTCAAGTCGCATATTGCGCTCGCGTTCAGTCAGACGTTTGAACATATAAACAATTGCGCCAACCCCAGATGAATCTAAAAACTCAACTTGGCTAAAATCAACTTCGATTTCAGGGTGGCCATCGTTAGAAATCACATCATCGATGTCGGTTTGTGCATCACGACTGCCTGCTGCATCCAGATCACCGAAAATAGAAAGTATCAGTGTCGTTGTGTTTAAATCAATCTTACGTAGTTCCATAGCGATATCTCCTTTTAAGTATGTATGGACAACTGCACTGAATGTGCCAACTTTTATGTTGTTATTTTTCAATAAGTTATGTTTAGTACGAATTCCTATCTCAAATTGAGAAAAGACGTTTCTCAATATGAGAACTAAAAACGGCGGAATATATGAGAGTTATAGGTCATTAATTTAATGAATAAATGAAAAGGTTAGATAAGGTTGATGAGTGGATCGCATCTTCTAGCAAAGGTTGTCTACCTACGTGTCAGAACGCTTAGGATTAAAGGCGTTTGTTGACCACTACAGATATCAATACGGAGCAGATGATGAGATTAACTAAATTGGCGATAGCAACTCTATGGGCGTGTTCGCTCTCTTCTCATTCATCCTATTTACCTCCCGACCATTTGGTACTGGCCAATACATACCAACAAGGCATTGATGTTTCTGAATACTGGAAGAGTGAAAAGCTTGATGGAATTCGGGCTCTTTGGGACGGACAACATCTTTATACACGCAATGGTAATCGCATTTACTCACCCAAGTGGTTTACTGAAAACTTGCCTAAGGTCCATCTCGAAGGAGAGTTGTGGGCAGGAAGGGGCAAGTTCCACCTTGTTCAATCTACCGTTCTCGACCATACGCCGAGTGACACAGCATGGCGCCAAATCGATTTCATGCTGTTTGATATGCCAGGCGCCGCAGGAGATTATCAAAAGCGCTATTACAACATTTTGCATTGGGTAAGCGTGATTGGAGAATCTCATGTCAGCTACATAGAACATGTACCAATTCACAGTGAAGAGGCTTTGTTTCATCAACTTGATAATGTCGATGAGCGTAATGGCGAAGGTTTGATGCTTAGAAAAATCACCAGTCGTTATCAAGCAGGCCGAAGTAATGATTTGTTAAAACTGAAAAGGCATCATGATGCCGAAGCCACAGTTATTGGCTACAAGGGTGGGACAGGGAAGTATAAAGGGATGATGGGTTCAATCTTGGTTCACACAGAAGAGGGTGTGGAATTTTATATAGGCAGCGGGTTCAGTGACCAAATGAGACTCGCACCGCCAGAGATCGGCAGCCGTATTACCTTTCGTTACAATGGTTTTACTCAAAACGGAAAACCCAAGTTTGCGCGCTTTGTTCGAGAGAAGAGTGAATATTAAGGCAGATACGATCTACCTGACCATTAAACGAAAAAGAGCCCTGAAAATCAGAGCTCTTTTTTTTATTCGAAATCAGATAGACCGACTTAGCGAGTACGAATCTAGCGAGAACTAAATTCTAACTGAACGTCATCGTCCTGCTTGTGCATCCAGTGTAGACGCATACCTAGCATAATCGCTGCTGATGTTAGACCGACAATGAAACCAATCCAGAAGCCGTGCGCGCCCATAGGTTCAACAATCCAATCTTTCATTCCTAAGATGTAGCCGATAGGAAGGCCAAGCAACCAGTAAGCAACGAAGGTAATGTTGAAGATTGAACGCATGTCTTTGTAGCCACGCAGAGCACCTGCAGCGATAACTTGGATGGCATCAGTACATTGATAAACCGCCGCGAACAACAGCAACTGCATTGCAACGGTAATTACCGCAGTGTTCTCTGTGTAAAGTAATGCAACCTGTTCTCTGAACAGGACAGTTAACGCCGCTGTCATTAAGGCTGTCACTAAACCAACAATGATACCTACGTGTGTCGCGATCTTAGCGCCTTCGGTGTTGTTTTCGCCCAACTTATGCCCAACACGAATACTCACGGCTGCACCGATACTCATTGGAATCATGAAGACCAGCGAAGAGAAGTTGATCGCGACTTGGTGCGCGGCAACAATCAACGAACCCAATGGTGCAACTAACAGAGAAACCACCGCAAACAGAGTTACCTCGAAGAAGATAGCGGCCGCCACAGGGAAACCAAGTCTAAACAGACGAATTTGAGCTTTAAGTTTCGGTTTATGGAACGTACCGAAGATGTTGATTTTCGCCAAACGCTTTGATGTTAAAACGTAAGCGAACAGTAGTGCAAACATCACCCAATATACGATAGCCGTTGCAACGCCACAGCCAACACCACCCAGAGCAGGAGCACCAAGTTTTCCGTATACGAACATCCAGTTCAGCGGGATGTTTAATAGCAAGCCAATAAAACCAATCACCATCGCAGGCTTGGTTAAAGACATACCATCGGTAAAGCTTCGCAATGTTTGGAACAACAAAAACGCAGGTACAGCAAACATCACCGCATTCATATAGCCGATGGTCTTTTCCGCCATGAGTTGTTCAATGTCCATCCACTCCAATATCAATTGTGTTTGAAAAAGCACACCAATGATTGGAAGGGAGATGACGAGCGCTAAAAATGCGCCTTGTTGAATTTCGAATGGAATTTTTACTTGTCGACCAGAACCATTCAGTTGTGCAACGACAGGAACCAACGCCATCAATAGACCAACACCAAATAGGATTGATGGTAGCCAGATACTTGCTGCAATCGAAACCGCCGCCATATCGATAGCACTTACGCCACCGGCCATTACGGTATCAACAAACCCCATTCCAGTTTGTGCAACGGATGCGATCAATACTGGGGTCGCAAGCTTAATTAGATTCGAGGATTCTTCTTTGTAACGATGCACAAACAACTCCAAATAAGAGGGAAAATTAGAATAATAGTGTAGGAAAGGACATTCTGAAGGAATCAGAGACAATGATCTTAAGCTTCCACTGGACGAATCATAAAGAAATGTCACAATAACTGCTATGAAAAACTGTTATTAGGGCGTGTTGATCTTTCGAGCTGATTTTTGCAGCGAGTTGCTGGGCCTTTATACAAGGCAGAGGCTTTGATGTGTAGCTAGCCTACATGAGAAGCCGATAACGTAGTAAAAATGACCAGCAAACGCTGCCCGAAGGGTTCGAGCTGGGCGCCCCCGCAAAAAGCGTTTTACTCTTTGTTGAGGGAGATTTGCTTAGGATGCTAGGCTACTTCCCCCTCGCCGCGATTAAAACGTTTTTGACTAGGCGTCCCCATCCGAACAAAATTTAACCGCGAAAGGTCAACACGCCCTAGAATACTAAATAGGAATCTTATGTTTACAGGTATCGTTCAAGGCATGGCAACACTGGTTGCTATCAACAAAAAAGAGTCGTTTCAAAGTCATACCATTGAGCTAAGCGATGAAATGGTTGAAGGATTAGCCATTGGTGCTTCAGTAGCTCATAACGGTTGTTGCTTAACGGTAACGGAAATTTCAGGTAACCAGATTGCTTTTGATTTAATGCAAGCGACATTGCGATTGACGAACTTAGGCCAACTGAATGTTGGTGACAAAGTGAATGTTGAGCGTGCAGCAAAGTTTGGTGACGAAATTGGCGGGCATAGCATGTCTGGCCACATTACTCTGATGGCTAACCTAGTCGATGTGATTAAAACAGAAAACAACCGTACGCTTTGGTTTGAGCTGCCTCAAGAATCAATGAAGTATGTGCTGAGTAAGGGTTACATCGGCGTTGATGGTTGTTCATTGACGATTGGTGAAGTGGAAGAGAACCGTTTCTCTGTTCACCTGATCCCAGAAACACTGAATCGTACTCTGTTTGGCGGCCGTGAAGTAGGCGACCAAGTAAACATTGAGTTTGATCCTCAAACACAAGCGATTGTTGATACTGTCGAGCGTGTATTAGCGAACCAGAAATAGCCACTAAGCGCATTTAATCGGTGGCAATAAAATCACACCGATGACCAAATTAAAAAAGAGCACGTGAGGTGCTCTTTTTTGATCATGGTTTAAACGAGAAACTGATTGTCAGAATACTTGTTCATCATCGGCATCAATCGAAAGGTTGATTCTGTCTCTTACTTCGTCAACCTGCATATCCAAATGAATGGCATTGCAACACGCTGGACAATCATCATAGAAGTCTTGGCTACCATTAGATGCATCAAGCGTGATGTTAATACCGTGCCCACAATGCGGACAGGAGACATGTTTCTCTGTGTATTTATGCATGGCAAATTCTCCTCACAGTAACTGATACCAATCGTATTCGGTTATAAACAGCTGTAATTGGTATTAAACGGCCTGTATCTTCTGAATGCATGCTTCAGTGTGTGCTAAATATTCGCCGCCAAATTGATTGCAGTGGTTAAGAAGATGGTACAAGTTGTAAATGTCTTTCCGATCAGTATAGCCAACGTCGAGTGGATTGACGCTCTGGTAACCTTCATAAAACTCTTTAGGGAAACCTTCAAACAATTCCGTTAATGCCAAATCGCATTCATGGTCCCCCCAGTAACAAGCCGGGTCGTAACAGATTGGCCCAAAGGCTGAATTTGCTACATTGCCATTCCAAAGATCCCCATGAAGCAAAGAAGGGCGAGGGTTGTGGCCAGCAAGACGCATATTCACCACATCAACGATGTCATCGATATCACCAAACTCGATGCCTTTCTCTTTGAGCAGTTGCAGTTGGAAACCAATGCGTTGCTCAGAGAAAAAGCGACCCCATTTCTTATGCCAAGGGTTGGGTTGAAGTGTGCTGCCGATATAGTTGTCTTGGTCGCAACCAAACTCTTTTTGCTCGCCCCATTGATGAAGCCGCGCAAGCTGAACGCCGAAATCGAAGCTATTGTTGCCCGTCTCGAGCGGTTTGGTCGGCAAGTAATTCAGAATAATGAACGAGCACTCTTTGGTTTTGCCAATAAGCACCAACTCAGGAACGTAAACAGTGGAGGTTTCTCTTAACAAGCGTAAGTTCTCAGCTTCAATTTCAAACTTAGGTAAAAATTCTCGCTGATTCACTTTCACAAAGTAACGCTCATTACCATCGCTGATCATATAGCAATCGTTAATGTCGCCACCAGAAACCTTGGTACGTTCAGTAATCTGAAAGTTAAATAGAAGAGTATCTGAAAGTTGTTGAGAAATGGCCTGCCACATAGGAAATCCTCAAAGACTGAAAGTTAAAAAGATTGAAGGTTAGAAATACTGTTTGTTTAATAGCAATAGTTTAGGATAAATCTGAACAATTTATAGACGCACTCGTCAATGTTCTTAGCTCTTCTTCATCTTACGTAGAATCAATTGGCCGAATTGTGAACTCGAACTGATTCAAGCTCTTTGAAATACAAACATAAATTGAAAACCTGACGTGATGAAATAGTTTGGAACTGGTCTCACAATCGAAACGGTTTTGAACGCCACAAACTGGAAAAGAGGTTTGAGCTTGTTATTGTCTAGCGACTAAATCAAATGAGCTTTTAGAGTAAGTTGAAAGGGCTATTGTTAACTGGCGCAATACTTTGCTTCAAAGTTTGTCTTACACTTCTTTAGCGTGAATTTACTTATGTCGTAAGTAGGCAGGTATACCACATAAAGCTATATCGATTTAATTTTAAGCTGAAATACTAACTAGGATCATTTAAATGTGGTTTTGGGCAATAAAGTGATGACAAATAGCTTCATTTACATAGTATTAGGCAAGTACGTATTAATCTGCTCTAGAGCTTAAAACGGAGAATTATTGTGGTTGTAGAAACCGATGGCTATTTGGCTTTAATCGAGCACCTATCATTCAACCTTGATGTGTTTACCAATAGTAATGGTGATACTGGAAACGAAAGTGTCGAAGACATTGTTACCGACATGATTTCAACAAACATCATGGCTATTTTCGAGCAAAACCCAGAGTTGCATTCGAGCGTTCGTTTTCAACTTTTGAAAGAAGCAGATGCCGTAGTAGCGGATCTTGGTGAAGTATTAGCGGGTGTGTGGGCTAAGAAAGCGACTAACGAACAAATTGTATTCCTCGATGAGTACATCGCGTTAGTGAAGAACCTGTTTGATACTGCTGTTGCTAAATACGATTAACGGTTTGTTTGCTCATTTATCGTCGTAATTAATCAGCATAATAACAACGGGCGTTTAAGTCGTATCTTTCTAGAGTTACCTCGCTCAGCGGTTTATCTTTCGAACCGCTATAAACGCCTAAAGTGCCAAAACTTGGATGCCCAGTAAGGGTTATCTAACCTAGAAATAATGACACCTTTCGATGTCGAGGCATGTAGAAATTGGTTGTTTCCTAAATAAACGCCTACATGTCGCACCGTCATCGAAGTCTTGAAAAACACCAAGTCACCGCTTGTTGCCTGCCCATACGCAATTTCTTTTCCCTTTTTACTCTGGTCTTTTGTGGTTCTTGGTAGAGCTTGTTGAGTCGCATTTTGCACGGCGATTTGAACAAAAGCAGAGCAATCTATACCTCGAAATGAGGTCCCACCGAAATGGTATGGCACGTCTTTCCACTGTTCGTACACGCTCATATAAGCGTTTGTAGTCAATTGTTCTGACTTTGATAGGGGTTTCTGTGCGGTTTGACTAAGCTGAGAAGGCGAAGGTGACGAGCTACAAGCAGCCAATGTTGCTAAAGTTATTGTAACTACAGCCATTTTTCTGATTTTCATATGTAACTCTTCTGACAAAAAACTGAAATAAAAACGTCATCAAGGACTTCTAGTATACGACCTAACTTAAGGATATCTCTTTTCGTAGTCAAACTGGATTTCACATGCCCGACACAAATTTATCAATAAAACCCTCACGTTATACATTCTCGCTCATTCAAACCGTCACTGCTGTATTTATTTCCATTCTTTTACTTGTTACTTTTTTATCAATGGTTAGCATTCGGGGCGTTGAACGGGTCGGGGGACATTTTGATGCACTCTCGGAACAAGCATTACCCCTTGCTCTACATAACGCCGAATTAACGCAAAGCGTATTAGAACAAGTAAAACTTCTCACTTACAGCACCCAATCAACCGACTTAGATACACTGAATGCCACAAGGGGCTCAATTGACCAACTCGCGGCAGAGAGCAATACCACGCTAGAGGAACTTCTTTTTATTTCCCAATCTTTTCCTGATGCGATCTCTTTAGAGCAACAACAAATCCTTGTCGATGACATGGCGCAACTGCAAGCTATGACCAACACGGTACTGCTGGCGCAGATTGAGATTCAAAGTAAGCAAAATCTGATCGACAGTAAAATGGGCGAGTTCCGTTATGGCGTTGGATCTATCGGACCAGAAATGAATCGAATCAGCTCATTCTTGGTTGAAGACAACCCAGAAGCGAGCGATGCAGCGAACCGATTTACATCCAGCGCGTCTGCTATGGCGAACACCTTCTTGATGCTGATGATGCAATCTGACATTGATAAAGCACAAGACGAATACCGTCAATTGAGAAACCGAATCGCAGGTCTGAACTTGGCTTACAGCGACTTTGCCGATTGGCACCCAGATATCGCTGAGTTCGCGAGCTTGACGGCGCCTTACGAGATGGTGAAAGAAGGCTTTACCGAAGAAGGCGTAATCAAACAAATCCTCTTGAAACTCGAACTGGTTCAGCAGCAAGAGCAAAACTTAACGCAAGTCATTAACTTAGCGAACACCGTCATTAGCACATTGAATCAGCTGTCTTCCACCGCTTCCCACCTGATTGATGAAAGTGAACTGGTTGTAAATCAAACCATCACCAATATTGATCGTGTGTTGTTTATCAGCGGGCTAGTGATTGCCGTAATCATTGTGATTTCATGGTTCGTGTTACGCCGTTGGATGAATAAAGGGCTTAAAAACATAACTCAACAGTTGAGTTCACTGGCAGATCATGACTTCTCTAAACAGAGTGAATTACTGGGGCCGCTAGAGCTGCAAGTTATTACTTCAAAACTCAATACGGTCGTTGATTCAACCGCAGATTCGGTTCGTTTAGTAACGCGCAACTGTGAGACGCTTTATCAAACGGCAGAAGTAAGCCACGACGCTGCAGAGCAAACCAATTCGAGCTTGAACGAGCAGAACGAATCACTTCAGAATATGATCACCACCATTACGGAGCTGGAAGCATCGATTGGTGAGATTGCTCGTATCTCTAACGCATCGAACGACGATGCTCAAATAGCAGAAGATGAGTCAGTGAATGGCAGCCAAGTGGTTGGCCTTAACCAACAACGATTACAAGCGCTTGAGCACTCTCTTAGCATTAGTGAAGAGTCGATGGCTGACTTGGATGGTCGAGTGAAACAGATTCGTGAAATGGTCGACATGATCAGTGGTATCGCTGAAAACACCAACTTATTGGCACTGAACGCTGCGATAGAAGCGGCGCGAGCAGGTGAACAAGGTCGAGGTTTTGCGGTAGTTGCAGACGAAGTGCGTAAATTGGCGAGCGGCACATCCCAGCAAACCACCAATATTCGTAGCATGATGAACGAACTAGTAGCGGCAGCCGATCGCTCAGGTGCTTCTGTAACGGAATCGAGAAGTGAGATGGCCAATGCACTGGAAACCAGTGGCGATGTAAGACAAGCCTTCGAGAAAATCGAATTTGCGGTTAGCCAGATCAAAGGGCGTGTTGAGCAAATCATGGTGGCTACCGAAGAACAAGCTCGTGCAACTGTCGATGTTACCCATTCAATCACTCGAGTATCTGAGCAGGGCGAGAATACTAAGCTGCAACTTGAATCTATGATCGAGAGTTCAGAGCAAGTCGGAGAGATAGCAGGGCACCAACAAGCCATGCTTCATAAGTACGCATTGAAGTAAGTGTGTCAACGTCGTCCGGAAGTGGGAATTGCCGCTGAAAGGTGAGAAGCTACGCATATAAAAATGGTGCAATCTCTTATGAGTTTGCGCCATTTTTTATTATTTTCTTGAGGCGTTAGGTCTTGTATTTCGAATGAGGGAAGGAAGCGAATGGTTGGCGTAACATTAAATCTAGCCGTTGCTCTTTACCATCTTGAATCTCGGGAACACCAATATGCACCTTGTCATGACCAAGCTTGGGTTGGGCGCGGTAAGTCTTAAACCAGATGTCCCACACTGATAAAAAGAAGCCAAAGTTTGAGTGCGTTTCCTTAACAATGACCGAGTGATGAACGCGGTGCATGTCTGGTGTCACAATCACTTTTCTCAATCGTTTATCGAACCATAGCGGAAGACGTGCATTGCTATGGTTAAACATCGCGCTCGCATTAAGAACAATTTCAAAGATCACGACAGCAATGACAGGCACACCAAGTGCGATCACCAAACTCACCTTGATGAGCATTGAAAGAATCATCTCAATAGGGTGAAAGCGCGTTCCGGTTGTGACATCGATATCTAGATCCGCATGGTGAACTCGATGTAGCTTCCACAACCAAGGAACACGGTGAAACACCAAGTGCTGTAGGTAAATGGCACAATCCAAGAGCAATACACAGATCAGAATGGTCAATTCTTTCGGAAGTGACAGGGTATTGAACAGACCCCATTGGTTTTCTTGTGCGATAACCGCCGCTTGAAATGCTGCGATAGGAATTATAGTGGCCAATAGAAAGCTGTTCAAAGCGACTAACGCAAAGTTGTTTCCCCAGCGAAACCATTTGCTTTGAGTCAGTGCTTTACGTGGAAAACGGTATTCCCAAAGCGCACACAGTCCGAAAACGACAATAAAACAAACAAGGCGAAGCAGTGATGGGTCTTGCATGGGAATTCCTTCTATCATTCTAAGGACACTGTAAGTACAATCGTGCCACTTTTCTAGAGTTATCGTTATTGTCCATGAGAATCCACGCTTTTCACCGTTTATATCAACATCGTTTGTCCATTGCTACCAAACCGTTTAATGCGCGCGGGTGTAAAGTGGTTCGATGTCAGTTCTGTAAAATCAAACAAGACAGCTGTATCTGTGAACATCAACCAGACGTAAATACGAACGTCGCGACCATGTTGATCTTATCGGACAACGAAATACTCAAACCAAGTAATACCGGCCGTTTAATCCTTGATACCGTTAAAGACAGCTATGCCTACCTTTGGCACCGCACTGAACCGAATCAAGAGATGCTTGATGTGCTGAAAGACGATAAATATCAGCCTGTCGTGGTATTTCCTGAAGATTATACTGATGACAAATCGCGCGTGGTTGCTGACCTTGGTGAGATGCGAGATTCGAACAAGACGTTGTTGCTGATTTTCATTGATGGCAGTTGGCGCGAAGCACGACGTATCTTCCGTCGCTCAGAGTATCTGCAAGATTTACCGGTGTTGTCGATTGAGCCGGAATCGGTTTCTCAATACATGATGCGTAAGTCAGACAACGAACAACATCTATCAACGGCCGAAGTAGCGAGCTTAGTTTTGAAACAAGCCGGTGAAGAACAGGGCGCTAAGACTTTACAGCTATGGTTTGAAGCATTTCGTGAAAGCTACATGTTGAGTAAGACGCGTTATAAGTCCGATCCAACCAAACCAAGCCTGAATGCTTTCATAGAGCATACTAAAAGTGAGACGTCACTCTAACCTTTAACCGCTTTGTGCTGACTTGTTGTTCAAACAGATTCGAACACGAGATAAGTTTGTTATCTATCACGGTTTGTAGGGGGAGTGTTATGGATAATGCTTCCTAGTTGTTTAATTTAAAAATTTTATTTGCCCGAATTTAGGGAAAAATTGGAGAGATTTCATGTATTACGGCTTTGATGTTGGCGGCACAAAAATTGAGTTTGGTGCGTTCAATGAAAAACTTGAGCGAGTAGCAACCGAACGCGTACCAACGCCTACTGAAGATTATCAACTGCTACTTGATACGATTGCCGGTTTGGTAAAAAAATACGATAGCGAATTCTCTTGCGAAGGCAAAATTGGCCTTGGTCTTCCAGGCATGGAAGATGCGGACGACGGCACTATGCTTGTTGTTAACGTACCGGCTTCAACAGGTAAGCCATTACGCAAAGACTTAGAAGCGCTGATTGGTCGTAGTGTTAAAATCGAGAACGATGCGAACTGTTTTGCGCTGTCTGAAGCGTGGGATGATGAATTGAAAGATGAACCATCAGTAGCTGGCCTAATTCTAGGTACTGGTTTTGGTGGTGGTTTGGTTTTTGATGGCAAAGTATTTTCAGGACGTAACCACGTTGCTGGCGAGCTCGGCCATATGCGTCTTCCTATTGATGCATGGTTCCACCTTGGCGACAACGCACCGTTACTAGGCTGTGGTTGTGGCAAGAAAGGTTGTTTAGACAGCTACCTATCTGGTCGCGGCTTTGAACTGATTTATGAGCACTACTTCGGTGAGAAAAAGAAAGCGATTGAAATCATCCAAGCGTACAACGAAGGCGAAGCAAAAGCAGCTGAGCACGTTGACCGTTTCATGGAACTATTGGCTATCTGTTTCGCAAACCTATTTACTGCACTTGACCCGCATGTTGTAGCACTAGGTGGTGGACTTTCAAACTTCGAACTTATCTACGAAGAGATGCCAAAGCGTGTTCCTAAATACCTATTGTCTGTAGCGAAATGTCCAAAGATCATCAAAGCGAAGCACGGTGATTCAGGTGGCGTTCGTGGCGCAGCATTCCTTAACATTAAGTAATCATTACTTACCGTTAAGCTAATTAAGGTTAGATAGTTAAAAGCATAAATAAAAATGCCGCAATCTCAAAAGAGGTTGCGGCATTTTTTATTGTTCGGTGTTTCCGTTTCTTTAGCTCTTAACTTCTTAGCTCTCAAGTGCAAACGAAAAGCAAGAAACTACAGAACGAGAAAAAGAAGCCAGAGGGCTTACTTCTTCTTTTTACCAACACCAAGGTTGTCTTTTTGCTTCAACGTAAGCTTAGTAAAGCCAAGCTTGCGGAAATAGTTGTCTTGGTAGTTACGAACCGCTTTAGTATCAGAAATAAACTCAAGCTGTTGCTCAGTTTTTAGGTACTCAGTGATGTCGATACCTTCGGCTGCAGCTACAGCTTCTTGGATCGTGCGGTGTTCTTGTTTCGAAAACAGTAACTCTTTGTCTTCGTCTTTGTAAGTGTACAGAATGGTACGAGCCATGATGCTCTCCAATAGAATTATTACTTTGCGCGCACTCTACATAAAAACCGTACGTGGCTCAAGGTTATGATAAGAAATCTTAAGATTATCGTTCTAACGTTTAGCGTAATTTAAGCTATTTGTCTTTTAGGCAACGAACAGGTTGTCTTTCACGAAACGAAAAGAACAAAAAGCCCCTTAACATCGAAAGCTCGATAGAAGGGGCTTCGTCTATGTCTTAGCAATGAGCTTCTAAGTCAATTAAAAAGCAGCTAAGTCAATTTAGGTGTTTGAGCTTTGAATCAAACACGACCTTGCAGAGGAATGATCGTCACTGTCTCGCCAACTTTCACAGTATCAACTGCTGGAGAGATTTCGATTAAGCAGTTCGCTTCACTCATTGAACGCAGAATACCTGAACCTTGCTTGCCCGTTGTTTTCACTTCAAGCACGCCAGATTCATTCATCGAGAACACACCACGGCTAAATTCAGTACGGCCTTGGCGTGAGCGCAGTTGTTCAGTTGCTACAGCATTTGCTTTTACTGGTGTCCAGTTCGTTTGACCTTGAAGCTTACGGATCGCAGGCTCAACAAAGTTAATGAACGACACCATCACAGCAACAGGGTTACCCGGTAAACCAAAGAACGGCTTGTTCTCAATCTTACCGTAAGCCAATGGGCGACCTGGACGCATGTTGATACGCCAGAAGTTGATTTCACCCAGTTTATCTAACGCAAGCTTGATGTAATCCGCATCACCAACAGACACACCACCAGAAGTCAAAACCATATCGGTTTCAAGCGACGCAGAATGCAGCACATCCATCATCTTCTGCTCATCATCTTCAATGATGCCGTAATCGACGATGTCACAGCCGAGCTTTTGAAGCATGCCGATAATAGTAAAACGATTTGAGTCATAGATAGAGTTGGGTTTTTGCTCGTGCCCCGGCGCTTGAACTTCATCACCCGTAGAGAACACACCCACTTTCACTTTACGCAGAACAGGGCAGGTACCAAAACCTAACGACGCCATCATGCCCATTTCTGGCGCTTCAATGCGTGTGCCACGTGTAAAGACAGGTTGGCCGATTTCTAAATCTTCACCTGCCATACGGACATTTTGTCCGACCGAGATTTTAGCATCAGGGAAGCTAACTTTATCGCCATCTCGGACGGCTTGTTCACGCATCACGACAACATCAACGCCTTCTGGCATTGGTGCGCCCGTCATGATCTTAACCGCTTCACCTTGTTGAACGATTTGCTCGTAGCTGTGACCCGCCATGACTTCAGCAACGATGTTGTAGCTGTCCAATTCTAGATCTTCACTACGAATTGCATAACCGTCCATTGCAGAGTTGGTATTCTGAGGAACGTTGATTGGCGAAATCACATCTTCAGCCAGCACACGGCCGTAGCCTTGCAGTAATTCAACACTCTCTGTGAGATCGAGTGCGTCAATACTATCAACAATCTTTTGCTGACCTTGAGTAACGGTTAAACCTGCAGGAGAGAACAAATCACAACAAACAGCTGGCGCTGCGTCTTTTGAAGATGAGCATGACACGGCTCTGCCTGTTGTAGAGACAAGGTCAAAGGACTGCGCGTAATCGATGATGAAATCACGAATCGCTTCTAAGTCGCTGATCGCCATTTGTGGCAGCTCTGATTCAACTTGGCTGTCTGCCGCGATAGCAATAATGTTGTTATCGTTTGGATATAACCAAGGTTTGCCCACTTCATCTCGGTGCAGTTCAATTTTAGGGAAGGCGATGTTCTTACAGCCTTCAACCAAAATCAGATCAAGCGTGTTGGTATCAAATCGAGTCAGCAGGTAATAAAAATCTGCTTCGGCTTCTGGTGTTTCTGTCATCATCACGTGACGATTACGAGAAGCAATCAACATTTGGTTCGCGCCCGCTTTACGTAAGCGGTAACTGTCTTTACCCGGCTTATCGACATCAAAATCGTGGTGAGCATGTTTTAACACGCCAACTTTTAAACCCGCATCAGTCAACAGAGGAAGCAGGGCTTCAAGTACGGTCGTTTTGCCTGTACCGCTATAAGCAGCAAAGCCCAATAAAGGAAGGTTAGGGCGTTGTTTAGAATCTTTCATTATTGAAGCGTTCCGAATTGGGTGAGTTCTTCTGGCGTGTTGAGATTAACAAAGCAGTTAGGAGAATCGCTGAAATCAACGTATTCGGTAACACACTCTTTGTATAGCAAGATGATTTTACGATCACCACGTTCCAAAAACGCTTCTAACTTTGGTAGAACACGCTTGTGGAATAGGGTGAATACAGGTTGCTTAAATTCCCCATCATGCGCGACAAGAATGTCGCTGTCTTCTTTAACTGCAGAACAAAAACGCTCAACAAGATCGTCACTGATTTGTGGGCTGTCGCACGGGACAAAGCCAACCCAGTCTGTACTCGCATTTTTAAGGCCAGCATGAATGCCGCCCAATGGACCTGGATAGTCAGGGAAGGAATCGGAAACAACCGGAGCAAATGCTTGGTAACTGTCTAAGTTACGGTTGGCATTGATAGTGATGCTGACATCTTGCTGTGACAGCTTGTTTATAACGTATTGAATAAGCGGAGAACCGTTGAGCTCAACAAGTCCTTTATCTTTTCCACCCATGCGGCTGGCCTGTCCGCCAGCCAAAATAACCCAACTAGTTTGCGTTGGAAGCAGCATAAATATTCTCTTGTGCTTTATCTTTCTGAATAACTTGCAGAAGCGGGGATTCGGTCAAAGTATTGTCTTTGATCCACCACTGCTTCTTACATAAATCGGTTAACGCGTTAGTTTGGTGACTGGTGATGACTAAACTCGCGCCTCTCTGAAGAAGATCTTCGGCCATAATCACCAATCTTTCAATAGATTCTTTGTCTAAAGAAGCACTTGGTTCATCCATAAGCAAGATTGACGGCTTAAGAATCCAAGCTCGTGCCATTGCAACGCGTTGACGCTCACCACCAGACAACACAGAAATGTGTTCATCTGCCAAGGTTTCTAAACCTACCATTCTCAATGCATTAATTATTTGAGCTCGCTTATCTTTTTGGCTCTCTTTGTTAAAGCGAATGCCATAAGCGACATTTTGGTACACCGAACCATCAAAAAGATAGGGGGTTTGATGCAGGTAGATAATGTCTTTGAACTTGAGCCTAGGGAATAAGATCTGCTGCCAGCTTGGTGTCGGAGACTGAATGCGGCCAGAGCTGGGCTGAATCAATCCAGACAATATTTTAAGTAGGGTCGTTTTACCCACACCATTATCTCCTTTGAGATAAATGGCATCGTTGGGGCCGATCGACAATTCGGGAATGTGGAACAAAACACGCTCTTTGTAGCGCATTGAAATTTGCTGCGTTGTTATTTTTATACTCATGACAGCGTTCCTAAGTTCTTAAATAGCCTTTTCCTCTCACACTGGAAAGGAAAAAGTTAAGGGCTAATGCCAATGCTAATAACACCATACCGAGGGCGACGCCTTGAGCAAATGCGCCTTTGTGGCTTTCCATGGCAATAGCTGTTGGGATGTTTCTTGTCATCCCCATAATGTTGCCACCGACCATCATTGAACAACCAACCTCAGTGACGATACGAGAGAAGGCAGCGATAGTTGCAGCTAAAAGAGGGAAGCGCGTTTCCCAAATTAACGTACACGCCACACGAGTCGTTGATACGCCAAGCGTGCGCGCCGTTTCAACCGCTCGGCGGTCACTGGCCTGCAGAGCGCCATGCATCATCGCAACTAGGATAGGGAAACAGATCACCATTTGACCTAGAATCATCGCCTTTTGGGTGAACAGCAATTGCCAATCACCTAACGGGCCAGAGCGAGAAAGCATCATGTACATCAACAAACCGATAACCACAGTAGGGATCGCTTGCAGGGTGTTGATCACTGAAAGCAGAGCCCATTTCCCGGGGAACTCGGTATAAGCCAATAAGAAAGCCATAAGGATTGCAGGAACAATCACCAATGAGATGGCGGACAAAGATACGCTGAAGGATACCGCGACGATTTTCCACAATTCGTGGTCAAAGCTCACAAGTAGATTCATTGCATCAATCGTTGTTTGCCATAGGGTCATGAAGTATCTCGTGTAAATCGATAATAGGTTTTATCGGTAATGACTGATGTTAATCATAGCTGACACAATATTATTGAGCCTATATTGGCCAGCTATTGTTTCTTTAAATGCTTCAGTTAACTGGTTAGTTAAGCGTAGTGCTAATTGGAATTAGTACTTACAACAAACCATTCTCAGCTTGTTATAAACGAATCTACGCTGACGAAAAACTACTCTGCGCTCGCTACAAACAGCTGTTTGCCATGCAGTTTAAAGTCGTTAATCAGTTTCTGACCTTTAGGGTTCACCAACCAATCACTGAATACTTTCGCTGCTTGGTAGTTAATGCTTGGGTAGCGCTCTGGGTTAACAAGGATTACTTGGTAAGGGTTGAATAGGTTCTTGTCACCTTGGAAAAGGATTTTAAGATCCAGTTTGTTTTGGTAAGCCAACCATGTGCCACGGTCTGTCATGGTGTAGCCTTGCATTTCAGACGCCATGTTCAGAGTAGGGCCCATGCCTTGACCAACACTGCGGTAGCCACCAAAGTTTGGTTCCATTTTGGTCTGTGCCCAAATGCCCATCTCTTTCTTGTGCGTGCCTGAATCGTCACCACGAGACACAAACGTCGCGTTGTTGGTTGCGATTGCTTTGAATACATCAGCTACAGCTTTTTGAGATTCAATTTTTGCTGGGTCACTTTGAGGGCCCACAATCACAAAGTCGTTGTACATCAGCTTACGAGGTAAAACGCCGTAGCCTTTTTCTACGAAATTTGCTTCAGCTTTTGGTGCGTGAGTCATTACCAAATCAACATCACCATTTTCGCCCATGCGAAGTGATTTACCGGTACCCGCAGCTAGAACATCAACCTTGATACCAGAATCTTTTTCGAACTCAGGCAATAAGTAGTCCAGTAGACCAGAGTGATAAGTACTTGTGGTTGTCGCCAACTTAATATGAGTGGTGTCTTCCGCGCTGCTAGCCGTGTAACTGACGATAGATAGAGCTGCAATAGTTAGGGGAATTGCTTTCATTATTATTATGTCCATTCTGTTATAAATGAATGACATGCCTTCAATTTTAAAGGGCTCAAAGAGGGCATGTGCATAAGACGCTAATTGTTGTAATTAGAAATCTACACCTTATAAGCAATCTTAATGCCAACAAATAATGCATCAGATTTCATTAAATTGCTGTTATTTCGGACAAAACTGAGTCTTTTACCCCGTTAAAATGAATCAAAACATGAGCTAGGACAAAATGTCGCACATTGTCCCTGTTGGAGAAAAGGTTAATTGGTACACTCTGTCCCAACTTTTCTCACCGGCTAATCATTATGTCTTTACCTAGTTCATCTGCATCCAATCTCAACCCGAACACATTGACTCAGTATCAGGCCTTTTCCGTTTTGGTCGTCGATGATGAATTGGGTATGCAGGCTATCTTAAAGAAAGCACTAGGTAAGTTCTTTGGCAAGGTGTCGAGCGCAGGATCGGTTGAAGAGGCTGAAACGCTGCGTTCGAGCGAACATTTTGATCTGATTGTCCTTGATATCAACCTACCAGGCCGCTCTGGCATTGAGTGGGAAGAGGCGTTTAACGACAACGACAAACGCGCCGATGTGATTTTCATGACGGGTTATGCCGATCTAGAGATGACCATATCCGCGCTTAAGCTTGGTGCTTCAGATTTTATTCTTAAGCCGTTCAACCTCGAACAGATGATACAAGCGGTTCTGCGTTGTATGGATAAGCGACTCGACCAAAGAATGCAGTACGCGTTGAAGCGTGATGTGAGTCGTCATATCAAGACTGAACTGATTGGCAATTCAGACAAGACCAAACAACTTAAATTGCTGATCAGTCAATTTGCACCGTCTCGAGCGTCCGTCTTGATAGAAGGTGAGTCGGGTACCGGCAAAGAGCTGGTTGCTCGTGGTGTACATGAAGCCAGTAAACGCACAGGTCCATTTGTGCCAATCAACTGTGGTGCGATTGCTCCAGAGCTTCTAGAAAGTGAACTGTTTGGACATACATCAGGCGCATTTACTGGTGCGAAGAAAAACCGTGAAGGTCTTTTCCGAGTCGCAAGTGGTGGCACCTTGTTCCTTGATGAAATTGGTGAAATGCCACTGCCAATGCAAGCTGCATTGCTACGCGTGTTAGAGCAAAGAACCATTCGTCCAGTCGGTAACGAAAAGGAAATTTCCGTTGACGTACGAGTGGTGGCGGCGACCAACCGAAATCTTCAAGAAGAGGTCGATAAAGGGCACTTCCGCCGCGATCTGTTCTACCGACTCAATGTACTTAAGATTGATGTGGTGCCATTGAGAGAGCGCCCGTCAGACCTGATTGAACTTGTTCCATACTTTACTCGTCTTTTATCGAGCGAGCTTGGCATGCCAGTTCCAAATTGGGCACATGAAGATATCTTGGCGTTGAACGAATACGAATGGCCGGGAAATATTCGTGAACTTAAAAACTTAGTCGAACGATGCATTCTTTTAGACAAGCCACCAGCACACTATTGGCGCGAGATTAATGGTGATCCTGTTCCCGCTAGCATTTCAGTGACGGTGTCACATGGTGCGGAAATGCCAAACTTGAATAATGCAGACGCTGCCGAGGGTTATCCAAACACTTGGACACTCAAAGAAGTAGAAAAATCTCATATAGAACAGCTGGTTAGTTTTCATGATGGCAATAAATCGGCAGCTGCAAGAGATCTTGGCGTCGCACGTAAAACGCTAGAGCGTAAGTACAAAGATTGGAACACAGAAGGCTCTGAATATGCCGATTAGACGTCGTTGGTGGTCAAAGTGGGCGTTCCGATTCAAAACCATGGTTCGCTACCGATTATTATTCCTAACATCAGCTCCGATCATTCTGACCTTGTGCGCGCTTGTGGCTATCACACTGTATTGGTCAATACGTTACACGTGGCAGGGCGCTCTGATTGATGTTGATGAACGCTTGGATGTTGCCGATAACAGTATTCACCTGATCCAAAATCAGCAAGCATACAACGTTCGTGCGTTCGCCGAGTCTTATAACTTTCGAACCAAACTCGCGAGTGATCTTTCACACGAAGAGCTAACTCGCTGGGTGTCTGAGAACAAATCTCGCTATGAGCTCGATTTTCTGCGCTGGCGCAGTGTCGAGAGCATGGAAAAGAAACTCGAATATCTAAACTTAACTCACAAGCCTTCATTTTTCAGTGTCTTAAGCCGTAATGAACTCAATTATCTCGATCGTGACCTCGCTAAAAAAGCGGAAGTTCCGATGCTCAACGGGCAAGAGGTCGAGACTCGCGGATTGGTAAGCCGAACCGTTGTATCCATCAAAGATGAACATGATCATGTGATTGGTTTTCTGGATGGTGGGATCTTACTGAATAACAGTACTCAACTTGTTGACCAAATCAGTAACCTTATCTATCCACAACGAGAAGGTTTTAATCGTCATATAGGAACGGTCACGGTTTTCCTTGATGATCTTCGTGTTAGCACCAACGTGCCTTTGAGCAGTGAAGACAGTGTAGGGCGCGCCATTGGTACACGTGTTTCTCACGAGGTTCACTCGAAAGTCTTGAATGAAGGTAAAGAGTGGCTAGATCGAGCGTATGTTTACGATGCTTGGTACATCACAGCTTACCAACCAATCCATGACCAGTTTAATAATGTGATTGGTATGCTTTACACCGGTTATTTGATTTGGCCGCTGATAGAAACGTACTTAACCAACCTTGGCGAAATTAGCATTACCATTGTGTTGCTTCTGTTGGCATCCGGTTTGATCGTTCACCGTGGCGCACGTGATCTTTTCAATCCAATCGAACGCATTCATAAAGTGGTGAAGCTAGTACAGATGGGGCAAGACAAGCGAATTGGTACGCTAGGTTTGGATGATCAACACGAACTGACACTGCTCGCTAAACAGTTCGATAAGATGTTGGATCTACTGCACGAGCGTAATCAAGAGATTCAACAAGCGGCGTCTGAACTAGAGTGCAAAGTGCATTCTCGTACCGCGAGTTTGAAAGAGAAAACTGAAGAACTTGAACTGCACATCAAGCTTCTCAATCAAGCCAGAGATAAGCTGGTGGTCAATGAAAAACTGGCCGCGTTAGGTGAATTAACGGCAGGTATTGCTCATGAGATCAATAATCCAACCGCCGTGATTCTTGGCAACGTTGAACTGATGAAGTTTGAACTGGGCGATGAAGTGAGCCGTGTAGATGAGGAAGTCCACGCGATCATGGAGCAGATTGACCGAATTCGAAATATCACACGAAGCCTGCTTCAATACAGCCGTCACGGCGGCGTACAAGACGAAATTACGTGGCAACATATCAACCCAATAGTGGATGAAAGTATTACGCTCGTAAAAACAGGTGCGAAGAAGAAAGGCATTGTGTACGTATCGCAGCTGAACGCTAAAACCTCAGTCGAGGTCAATCGAAACCAATTGCTACAGATTCTGGTTAACCTACAAATGAACGCGATTCATGCAATGGACGGTCAGGGCACGTTAACCATTTCGAGTGAAGACTGGGTTGAAAATGGTGTGTCTCATGGCGCTATCGTTCATGTTCAAGATGAAGGCTGCGGTATTAAGGAAGAACAACTGAAACGTATCTTCTCGCCTTTCTATACCACCAAACGAGATGGCACGGGCTTAGGGTTGTCAGTATCTCAGAGTATCTTGAGCCAAACTGGCGGCGAGATCCGAGTTGAATCTGAGGTAGGTAAGGGAAGTTGCTTTAGTATCTATCTTCAACAGAAAGCGACACCTCAATTGCTTGTATCAAACCTATAAGTTCTAAGAACTCATTCACTGATATTATCATCTGATAATATTTCTAACGCGCTTGGGCTATTACACGAACGTTTTAGCCCAAGCACGAAAATTCCGCACTACTAATCTATCGCAAACCAAATCTCAACTCGCTGCAAATGAGGTACTCCAAGCCTCACAATCGCTCGCAGAAGACAGTCAGAAAATGGCGAACACTACAGAACACCTTACTGAGCAATTGAAATACTTTAAGGTTTAGCATCAATAGGACTATTAGCTTAAAGATAAAAAGCTCATAAAAAACACCTCCGCACTTGCGATAAGTTCGGAGGTGTTTTTATTTATGGCTAGTCATTTGCTATAAGCAACAAACGTCTAAAGCATCAAGCCTAATGCGCCGCTACTGAAATTTTCGGTGGGTTGATGTTGTGCTTCTTAAACTCTTTCATCACACGCAAAGTAATGTCGGTTTCAAACAGCTTCTCATACGCAGTATCCACAACGTAAGCCTTACAAGTTAGCTGTATTGCTAGGTAGTTATCGGTAATCGTCTGTTTAACCAAAACCGTTACAGGTTTCGGCAAGTGGATATAACGACTTGAAGACGCCGCTTCTTGAATCAGATCGCGGGCTAGGGTGATGTCTTCATCCATACCAACGTAAAACGGAATCACCACCTGCATGTCCAACGCACCGTAGTTACCACTGGTGGTCACTTCATTTAAGAACTTGTTGTTAGGAATGGTAATGATGTCATCGTTCAGCGTTCTCATTCGCACTGAACGCAAACCGATGGTAATGATATCTCCGTAGTTGCCTTCGAACGTGACGCGGTCACCAACTTGAAAGGGTCTATCAATCATTACCGTGATGCCCGCGATGAATGAAGCTGCCAAATCTTTAAGCGCAAAGCCGACTGACACGGCGAGTGTACCACCAATCAAAGCCAGTATTTGGTCGTTGATTCTAAAGCTCATCATGAACACGATAAGACCGGTGCTCACATAGATGAAGAACTGAGTAAACGACTGCAGTTTTTGTAGTAGCATTCGATATTGCACGAACTGACTACCAAAGCTGGTCACTAACGAGTTGATGAACTTAAGCAATAACCACATCGCAGCAATAACGATCATGGAGAAGAACACGCCGCTCCATCGCACAAGGCTCGCTATTTTAGATATGTTTTCTACGTTAGCTAACTCTTCCGTCGCAAAGGTCGGGAAACTGACAGCACTTGCCAAGCCAACAAATAGTAGGATAAATAACTTCTTCATTTTACTTCACCAGTAGATGTTGACGGTCGAGAACGTTCGTAATATGGCGGAACCAGTGCTCAGAAATCCGAGCCTTTTCTTCATGCCAACCAATATAACCACGGCTTTCAAAGTAACGCAGAATCCCCGTTATCTCTGCCGTGCTCAGCTGTGTACATTCAGACAATACTTCCGGAGAAGCGATTTCCAGTTGTACGATAGAACGAAGTACAGCCAGCATAGGTTTCGGCATATTTTCCAGCTCCTGGGCTTCAGGAACATGGAACAGACGCACCACGGCTTGATCTGTCTCTTTGTTTCGGTTCAAAGAGAGTCGGAAGAAACGCAGCGCAACGGTAGGGTTGCCATCAGAATAGTGCCACAAAATTCGATAGAAACCTTGGCGTGCACGTTCTTCTTCACTCATATCATCTTGGTCCCATTGCTTAGGGACTACTAAACCATCAAAAGACAACGGCTTCTCAAGCTCCGTATTGATACGGCTATTTAGAAGTTCACCCACTTGTTTCTCTGTCCAACGCGGAAGGAAACACACCAAGTCAAACAGCAAACGTTCGCCACGCGCTCTATCCACAAATCGCCAGCTTGATTTGGCGATCGATATCACGACACGGTGGTTCTTTTTAGAACGACGCAGAAGGTTGGTCAAACGAATCAAATCAGACAGGCCACCGACCATTGGTTGCACCAGTCGTTGTGCGTTATCAATCGCGATAAGGTAAGTGGTATTGCTCTTACGAAGATGCGCTAATATTTGAATTTCAGTCGCTTCTTCGTCCAAGCCAATGCTCACGGCTAAATGCGCTAAAAGCTCTTGGTAACCCGCATAAGGGCAACTCACGTATACAGGCTCAGCGTTAGAGACTTTGTGCAGTAAGGTATATAGCAGCGTTGTCGCGCCGACACCACGTTCGCCAGACACAATACAGATAGCCGGGCTGTCTGACATTAAGTAGCGTGATAACTGCTTAATTTCATCTCCCGCGTAATCTATCAACGTACTGTCGATATTACCCGGAAGAATGTATTCATAGGTTTGATCGCCTTTGATTCGAACCAAGTTTTGCTGATTCTTATCAAGGTCAGACTGTTTAGCAACTTCAATTCTAAATAGATAAGCTAAGGCCTGGCTAAACAAAGTGTAATTGGATAGCAGGGCCATAATTCGATGTTGAAAGTTGTAAACACTCAACCACACGATGCCAATGGCCGTCGCCAATATATTAAGTAAGAAGGTATCCTTGCGGTTTACTGCCCAATTCACCCAAACCGGGCGATCAGAGATGTGTTGCAACGTATCGAAGACCTTCGCTCTCCATAGTCTGAGAACTGAGATCGTGACCAGCACAAACCAGAAAAACAGAGCGCTGTAAATCCAGCTGTAAATCGTACCTTTGCCTAGCGTAATACTTGATATCTGGAGAATCACACCCGCAACGATGAAGCTCCACACGTAACGACGAATAGTCGATAGGCGTAGTACTATCACTTCTTGATTTGATGTACGACCTAAACGGTAGGCAAATTCCAAAATAAAGCTGATGGCAATCGAACCACCTAGAATCCACCAAGTGAAGATCTCCAGGAAAATCAAATGTTGAAGACTAGGGATACTAGAAAGCACTCTCAATGACAATGTGATGGCAATTAGCCAAGCAATCGCACGATCAGCGCGGCTGATATACCAAATCACGCGAACCAGAAAAGGAGGGTTCGTTTTCGCTTCAAGAAAGTTAATTCGAAACAGTTCAATCAAGCGGGTGCTGTTGGCAAGCCACCACACTAAACCGAAGTAGATGAATAACACTTTTAGTGAGGCACCAATCACTGGCACTGGCGAAATAAAGATGTCTTTAACGAGCGCTTTAAAGCTACGAATTTGGAAGTAAACAAGATACTCAATGTTGAGCTTGGTTAATTCCCACTCTTGCTTAAATTGAGTTACGCCGTAGGGGCCAAAACCCGTTAGGCGCTCTTTATTAGCGGAATTCGTCTGCTCTAACAGGTGTTGCTTGCTCACATTCAAGCTATTCAAAGTGACGTAACTGGTTTGAACGGCAAACCATTGATCGGCGTCGTTGTTCGCTCTGTAGGCTTTTATCTGTTGCTCGAAGGTTTTGATTTCCTGCTTTTGAACTTGTAGCACTTCAGCGAGCAATATATTGACTTGGCGTCTGTCCGACGGTTCCATAAAGAGGGGGTCGGGTAGCGAATCAATTCGATCATCGAGATCAACAGCAGAATCGGATACCTGCGGCTGAGATTGTAAGTCATATTCCAAGTTGGCATGACTAGGCCAAGAGAGAATGGCCAAAGTGAGGATTAAGAAGCGCGATAGTGAACGCATAAAAGTCTCTTAGAATTATGAGGTTAGGATTACTATAGTTAGATAATCTGACTTTGTGAAATCCAACCCCGTGTCGGGGGCGAGTACTTTATTCCTGTTTCGAGCGATTTTGTCATGAAATTGTCAGGGATTAGGCTAGTATTTGAGCATCTTTATTATGTCTTCTGTTGCGTTGATCGGGTTGGCTTTTACTGTGACCAATCAGCATACGATATATTCAATGGTTGGCATGATTTGGGACGTTATATACCGCCCATTATGGTGCGCTGTTCGATATTTTGTTTTTCCTTAAAATCGACGGTTTTACGGCGATAAATAGAAAACCAAAAATGTGAGTCAGTTCAAACTATGATTTGGCTAGGTTATCACTCACTTAATGGCCAGTAATTGCAATCAATACTTGCAGTTAAAGCCCTGAACAAGTAACGTTGCGGCGTTTTTCACATTAAAAAGGTAATGGCATTGATCTCCACAGCAAATATCACCCAACAATTCGGCGCTAAGCCACTTTTCGAAAATATTTCAGTTAAGTTCGGCGAAGGCAACCGCTACGGTTTAATCGGCGCGAATGGCTGTGGTAAATCGACGTTCATGAAGATCCTATCTGGTGAACTTGAGCCAAGTGCTGGTAACGTAAGCTACGATCCAAACGAGCGCGTTGCTAAGCTAAACCAAGACCAGTTTGCTTACGAAGAATTCACGGTAATCGACACGGTTATCATGGGTCACAAAGAGCTTTGGGCTATTAAGCAAGAGCGTGACCGCATTTACTCTTTGCCAGAAATGAGCGAAGAAGACGGCATGAAAGTGGCTGACCTTGAAGTTCAGTTCGCTGAAATGGACGGTTACATGGCAGAAGCTAAAGCTGGTGAGCTTCTTCTAGCGGTAGGTATTGAAGAATCAATGCACTTCGGTCTGATGAGCGAAGTAGCACCGGGTTGGAAACTTCGTGTTCTATTGTCTCAAGTACTGTTTGCAGACCCGCATATCATGCTTCTTGACGAACCAACGAACAACCTGGACATGGACACCATCAAGTGGTTGGAAGACACGCTAAACCAACGTAACTGCACAATGATCATCATTTCGCACGACCGTCACTTCCTAAACTCTGTTTGTACACACATGGCTGACCTTGATTACGGCGAACTTCGTCTATTCCCAGGTAACTACGATGAGTACATGACGGCTGCGACTCAAGCTCGTGAGCGTCTACTGTCTGACAACGCTAAGAAGAAAGCACAAATTGCTGAACTTCAAACGTTCGTATCTCGTTTCTCTGCTAACGCATCTAAAGCGAAGCAAGCAACGTCACGTGCTAAGCAGATCGATAAGATCCAACTAGACGAAGTTAAAGCGTCTAGCCGTCAAAACCCATTCATCCGTTTCGAACAGTCTAAAGAGCTATTCCGTAACGCACTTGTGGTTGAAAACCTATCTCAAGGTTTTGAAGAAGACCTATACAACAAGTTCGACGGTATTTTCGAAGTAGGTGAGCGTGTTGCTATCATCGGTGAGAACGGTGTGGGTAAAACAACACTACTTAACACACTAGCTGGCGCTCTTGAGCCTCGCACAGGTGAGTACAAGTGGTCTGAAAACTCAAACATCGGTTACTACGCTCAAGATCACGCACACGATTTCGAGACAGACATGAACTTGTTTGATTGGATGAGCCAATGGCGCCAAGAAGGCGAAGACGAGCAAGTTGTTCGTGGCTTCCTAGGTCGTATGCTATTTGGTCAAGACGACATTAAGAAATCTGTAAAGGTTATCTCTGGTGGTGAGCAAGGTCGTATGCTTCTTGGTAAGATCATGATGCATAAACCAAACATCCTGCTAATGGATGAGCCAACAAACCACATGGATATGGAATCTATCGAAGCGCTTAACTTGGCTCTTGAGAACTACAAAGGCACATTGTTCTTCGTATCTCACGACCGTGTATTCGTAGACTCGCTTGCAACTCGTATCCTTGAAATCAAAGATGGCAAGATCAACGATTTCCGCGGTACTTACGCTGAGTTCTTGAAAGCACGCGGCTAAGCTTTAAGTTAGCCTTAGTTTTCAACTCTATGCGTTGGAAATTAAGCTATAAATTGAAAATTAAAAACGCCGTCATACTAAAAAGCATGACGACGTTTTTGTATCTAGCTAAGTTTCTATGTATTTATCCTTGATGGGTCACTAACTATTTACATCAGAACTTTACAATTAGAAGCGGTTAGTGAATCACCAATCAAACCTACGCTTTTTTCCGACTGCTGATTATTCACCTTTCACATCAAAGTCAATCTTGTCTGCACCCGTGAACACTTGGAAGCGCAAGCCTTTAGCACGAGCAATCGTTGTTATGCCGAACTTCTGCGCTAAATCTAAGCCCATTTGTGTAACGCCAGAGCGTGACAGTAGAACAGGGATTCCCATCTGCGCAACCTTAATCACCATCTCAGACGTTAAACGGCCTGTGGTGTAGAAGATCTTATCTTCACCTGTCTCTTTGTTAAGCCACATCTCACCAGCCAATGTATCAACGGCATTGTGTCGGCCAACATCTTCAACAAACGATAGAACCTTGTCGTCTTTGCAAACAGCACAGCCATGAACCGCACCCGCTTTCTTGTAGGTGTCGTTATAATGAGTCAGCGCTTCTAGAGCCGTATAGATTTCAGATTGCTTAATCTTGGTTTGAGGCACTTGGTAATCTTCCAATTGCTTCATCACGTTGCCATACATGGTACCTTGGCCACAGCCAGAGGTAACTGTCTTCTTCTTAAGCGCTTGCTCAAGTTGGCTTGTATCTTCTTTGGTGATAACCGCAGCAGAGCTGGTTTCCCAATCGATGATAATAGATTCAACCGCTTCCGGATCGGAAAGGAAGCTTTGGTTTTTCAAATAGCCTAATACTAATGACTCAGGACGAGAGCCCAATGTCATTAAGGTTACGATCTCTTTCCAGTTCAACATCACGGTAAGAGGGCGCTCACACGCGATCTGTTTCGTTAGCTTTTCGCCATATTCATCAAACACTTCAACTTCGATTGTCTGAAGAGGGTTCTCACTGGTTTTTATTATGTTTGGTTTTACCACAGTCATTTCCTACTTAATGAGATAGCGATTTTATGAGATAAGAAGTCAACAAGAGCAATAAGGCTCTCATTCATTAATGCGCTAGTTTGTTGATTCGCTATGGCCTAGATTTCGATTATCGTTCTCGAACATGCCATAGATCTGTGAATACATAGCTCTGTGAAGAACATTAGCGAATTAGCTAAAGCAAATCTTATTCCAAAATAACGGGGATTGATGGAAACATGAAGCATTAGATTAAAATAGCGCAAAATATGAGAGTTCACCGGGTGGAGTTGTCTGAAATAACCAGTATCGACTAACGTTATAGTGACAACTTGATAACGAACGCTATAGATACGCTCTCGCAGTTAATCCGTATTGGCGTGTTTATTGCTTTATGGGGTGTATATGAATGCACACAGTACAAAATGTCCTAAGTGCATTCAGACCAAAGAAAATCAATTGGGTGAAGTATGTCTGAGATAAAAGAATTCAAAGAACAATATGAAAAAACAGAAGCAGCTTGGCCAATCGGTGTCCAAAGAATAGAGAAAGAGATCAAAACTGGCATTTGGGTAACAACTCAATGGGAACTCATCGGTTTTGAATTATCACCTGAACATGAAACCCCAGACGTATGTTTGCTTCAGTTGCACAAAGACGAACGTACCGACTACCGCTTCAATCTAAGCTCTCAGCAACCTAAGCTATTCTTAGTTATGGATAATGTTGACTCCGGTAAACCTATTATTCAATTACTGACAGCATCACAAACAGTCGCAGGCCAATACATGGACGGAGATAACCAAGTATTGTCTTACGACATGCCATTGCCTGTACAAGCTTGGATGGAAGCATTCATCGGTCGTCATGGCGAGTTATTAGAAGCAAGACGTAAGAAACGTAAAGGCGCGGGTCGATCAAATGGCAACTAACTTTTTTAGCCGTTGGTCTCAACGAAAGCTTGATGAATCAACCGACCAACCTTTAGAAGCGCAACAAACGCTTGAGGAAACTGAGCTTACTTCCGCAAAGACTTCGTTTGCTGCTTCATCTATAGACGCAGAAACATCGGAGTCACTAGAACGTGGAACTTTGGAAAAAGAGTCTCCAGAACACGCTGTCGATTCTCAAACTATTGACTCTCAGGAGATAGCATCAGAAACGACTGAAGACTTGTCTGTTGCTCAATTATTGGTGTCAGAAGCTTCAGAAAGCGTAAAAAAAGCGGCATTGCGTAAATTATTCCTCTCAGAAGAATTCAACGTTCGTGATGGTTTAGATGATTACGACGACGATTACAGTAATTTGAAGTCTCTTTCTGAAGGGGTTGCGGAAACCTTGCGTGATTGGGTTAAAGACAAAACGGAAGAAGAAACTGCGCCAGAAGAAGAGCAAATCATTGATAATAAAGACGAAGGTGAAGTTTTAGAAAATTCTGAAAGCGATCTTGAGGTATCTGATAATAAACTTGAAACGTCAGAAAGTGCCGAAATAACCGAACAAGAAAAAGAACTGTATAAAAACACAGTATCGGATAATAACGCTACAATGTCAGACGAAGCAGACCTGAAAGAGGTGGGACAAAATATACCACACAAAGAATAGGTACATTTTGACTAAACACTCAATGAACCGCTTGCGACAAAATGTCCCAAGCGGTTTTTTTATACGCACAATAAACGTTATATAGGATTAAATCACTGAAATATAAGGCATATTAAATTGGCATGGCATTTGCAAAATAACGTTCATTATCAACTTTTTTGTAGATAGACGAGTTCACGGTCTGACGAACGACACACTGGCTAAAGGGTTAGTTGTTAACGGATTACTCAGCAAGTTCTCTCTCGCTTACTACAATAAAGGTTGAACAGATTATCCATGTCCAAAGATGGAACTGAGCAATGCTTAAACAATTATTAGAACAAGCAAATTCAAATAACGCTAAAGCAAGACTGTATGCATTTGAAAATACAGTTGAGTTAACAAATCTGATTCCACCTACTGTTAGCTACGAAAGCGGCGGTAATACACTTGTTATTGGTCCAACTGCGATCATTGAAAGTGCTGCGGCTCAATTACCTCAGTTAACAAGCCTAACACTGCTTTCGACAGATGGTGTGAAGGCAACGAATACTGAGTCAGAGCTTTACTACGCAAATGCTGTTCAGGTTTCAGGGTTCCTTGGTACGTTCGAAGTTCTAATCGAAAACAAAGGCCGAACCAATAACCTTGCAAAAGTAGCAATCAATCATGACTGTTTTGATGTGGTTTTGGACTTATGTCTGAATAGCTGCATGACTGAAGAAGTGCCTGTTCCTGGTTATTACCCAGTAGGTCGTGGTTATCCAAAACTGGCTGAAGCGTTAGAAGAAATTCCTACGTTAATGGGCGCGTTTGATAAGCCTAAGTTCTTCCGTTTGGACACAGACCTATGTGCACACAGTTCTCGTGGTGTTAAAGGTTGTGAGCGTTGTGTTGATGCTTGTCCTGCTGGTGCACTTTCAAGTGAAGGCTCAGATAAGACGGGTCATAAGATCGAGATTAACCCTTACCTATGTCAAGGCGTGGGTACTTGTGCAACGAGCTGTCCGACAGAAGCTATCTCTTACGCATTACCTAACCCTGACGATACTCAAAAATTCATTGAACGTACGCTAGCTAACTACGAGCAAGCGGGTGGTCTGGATCCAATCGTACTTATCTGTAGCTCACGTCATGAGACTTACAACGTGATGGCTCTTAAAGCGCTACCAGATAACGTGATTCCAATTGTCGTAGAAGAACTGCCATCTATTGGTATCGATACTTGGTTTGCAGCTTTAGTTAATGGCGCAACTCAGGTTCTGTTTGCCGCATCTCGCTTTATGCCAGAAACGATCATTCGTGTTCTGAATAACGAAGTAGGGATTGCTCAAGAACTACTAGATCAAATCGGTATTCCAAAAGAAACCATCGATATTCTGTACTTAGAATCTCTACGTGAATGTCCTCCAACACTTTGTGTGGATTCATTCGACCTTGCACTTGGCGATCTTCAAGGCAACAAGCGCCAACGTCTATTTACAGCACTTGATGCGATGTCTTCAGCTCGTATTCCTGTTGGAAATATTGTTGAGCTTCCGTCAAACGCACCTTACGGCAACGTTTCGTGTGATAGCAAAGATTGTACGTTATGTATGAGCTGTGTGGCTGTGTGTCCGACACGTGCACTTCATACCGACGGGGCTTCTCCATCACTTAAATTTGTAGAACAAGACTGTATTCAATGTGGCTTGTGTGAAAAGGCATGTCCTGAAAATGTTCTGACTCTTACGCCTCGTATGAACTGGGTAAAAGAAGAACGTCAAAAAGCAGTTGTGATTCATGAAGAGAAAGCTGCGGAATGTGTACGTTGCCATAAACCATTCGCACCTCAGTCTATGATTGACATGTTACAGAACAAGTTACGCGGTCACTCTCACTTTTCAGATGAAGCAGCGATTAATCGTATCGCTATGTGTGAAGACTGCCGTGTGGTGGATATGTTCGATTCAATGGCTCAAGACCCATTGAAACAATTGAAATACTAGGAGTTAGCCTTGGAAACGAATTTGGATCAGGCACAAGAACAGACACTAAGAACTGAGATCTATTTGGTTCTATCCGCACTGTTTCGCAGCGCACCTTCTGAAGAGGTGATCGACTTTCTAAAAACACTCGATATTGAAGCGTCTGAAAGCGCAATGCAAAAGGCTTGGATTGCCATTCAACAAGCGGCAACAGAATCAAACCGTGAAGCTCTTGAAGACGAATATCAAGATTTGTTCATCGGTATTGGGCGTGGAGAAGTCGTTCCATTTGGTTCTTGGCATCGCACTGGCGCCATGATGGAAAAACCATTGGCAGAGATTCGTCATGACTTAGAGCTTTTAGGCATTGAGCGTGACGATCAAGTGAAAGAGCCGGAAGATCATATCGCAGCACTGTGTGAAGTGATGGCGATGCTAACGGCTGAAGAAGAAGCACTGCAACAGGCGGTATTCAATAAGCACCTTGGCCCTTGGTTTAACTCTTTCACGCGTCAGCTTGAAGGGGCAGAAAGCGCGAACTTCTACAAATCGGCCGCTCAACTGTGTGAAGCATTCTTAACGTTAGAACAAGTGCGTTTTAGCGTGAATACAAAAAGCAGTAAGCACAAATTAAAGATTGATGTGAAAAACGTCACTGATTACGAGTAATCGAGCAGTACGCGATTATATCGATAGAGGGGCATTAAGCCTCCAAAAAAAGATCTACCGTAAGGTAAGGAAGCAATGATGAAAGATAATAAAGATATAAATACAAGCCGTAGGGATCTACTCAAAGGCTTGACGACTGCAGCCGTTGCTGGTGCCGTTGTCGCTGGTACAACTAAAGTGGCAACCGCTTCAGAAACTGTTGAAATTTCGAAAGAAGACGTGAAGAAGACAGGGTATCGTGAGACGCAACACATTCGCGATTTCTACGACACACTTTAGGAGATAACGGATGAAACTTGTCAAACGCTCCGATAGTGTGAGCAAAGAAACCAATCAGCTAGGTGTGTCTCGACGTGCCTTCATGAAAAACACTTCATTAGCTGCTGGTGGCGCAGTGGTAGGCGCAAGTCTATTTGCACCAGGTATGATGAAGAAAGCACAGGCTAAATCAGTCGATCCAGAAGCGAAAACAGAAGTGAAACGTACTATCTGTTCTCACTGTTCTGTGGGTTGTGGTATCTACGCTGAAGTTCAAAATGGCGTATGGACAGGTCAAGAGCCTGCATTCGATCACCCATTCAACGCTGGTGGACACTGTGCGAAAGGTGCAGCACTTCGTGAGCACGGCCACGGTGAACGTCGTCTTAAGTACCCAATGAAATTGGAAGGCGGTAAGTGGAAGAAGCTTTCTTGGGAACAAGCGATTGAAGAGATCGGTAACAAAGCGCTAGAACTTCGTAAAGAGTCTGGCCCTGATTCAGTTTACTTCCTAGGTAGTGCGAAACACAGTAACGAGCAAGCTTATGCATTCCGTAAGATGGCTTCGCTTTGGGGCACCAACAACGTTGACCACCAAGCACGTATTTGTCACTCAACCACAGTAGCCGGTGTTGCGAACACTTGGGGTTACGGTGCAATGACAAACTCGTTCAATGACATGCACAACTGTAAATCGATGCTGTTCATTGGTTCAAACCCAGCAGAAGCTCACCCAGTAGCGATGCAACACATCTTGATCGCGAAAGAGAAGAACAACTGTAAGATCGTTGTTGCGGATCCTCGTCGTACGCGTACTGCTGCGAAATCAGATCACTACGTTTCTCTTCGTCCAGGTTCTGACGTTGCGTTTATCTGGGGTGTGTTATGGCACGTCTTTGCAAACCAATGGGAAGACAAAGAGTTCATTAAACAACGTGTATTCGGCATGGACGAGATCCGTGAAGAAGTCGCGAAGTGGAGCCCAGCTGAAGTTGAGCGCGTTACTGGCGTAAGTGAACAAGACGTATACCACACCGCGAAACTACTTTCTGAAAACCGTCCGGGTTGTATCGTTTGGTGTATGGGTGGTACTCAGCACACGACTGGTAACAACAACACACGCGCTTACTGTGTACTTGAGCTTGCGCTAGGCAACATCGGTAAATCAGGCGGCGGTGCAAACATCTTCCGTGGTCACGATAACGTACAGGGCGCAACTGACCTTGGCGTACTGTCAGACACACTTCCAGGCTACTACGGCTTGTCTGAAGGTTCTTGGCGTCACTGGTCAAAAGTTTGGGATATCGACTTTGACTGGGTGAAAGGCCGTTTCGACGACAACGCATACGGCGGTCAAAAACCAATGAACAGTGCAGGTATTCCTGTATCTCGTTGGGTTGATGGCGTACTTGAAGACAAAGACAAGATTCGCCAACGCGAAAACATCCGTGCCATGTTCTACTGGGGTCACGCGGTGAACTCTCAGACTCGTGGTCCAGAGATGAAAAAAGCGATGCAGAAGCTGGATATGATGGTTATTGTTGACCCATACCCAACGGTTGCAGCGGTAATGAATGATCGTACCGACGGCGTTTACCTGCTACCAGCAACGACTCAGTTTGAAACCTACGGCAGTGTAACGGCGTCAAACCGTTCTCTACAGTGGCGTGACAAGGTTGTTGATCCTCTATTCGAATCTAAACCTGACCACGAAATCATGTACCTGCTTTCTAAGAAGCTTGGTTTCTCTGATCAGCTGTTCAAAAACATCCGTGTTGAGAACAACCAACCACTGATTGAAGATATTACACGTGAATTCAACAAAGGTATGTGGACAATCGGCTACACAGGCCAAAGCCCTGAGCGTTTGAAAGAACACCAACAGAATTGGCACACATTCCACAAAACGTCTCTAGAAGCAGAAGGCGGTCCAGCAAATGGCGAGACTTACGGTCTACCTTGGCCATGTTGGGGCACACCAGAGATGAAACATCCGGGTACACACATCCTTTACGATACGTCTAAGACGGTTGCTGAAGGTGGTGGTAACTTCCGTACTCGTTTTGGTGTTGAGTTTGAAGGTCAAAGCCTACTGGCAGAAGACAGCTACTCGAAAGGCTGTGAGATCAAAGACGGCTACCCAGAGTTCAGTGACAAACTACTGAAACAACTGGGTTGGTGGGATGATCTAACTGCAGAAGAGAAAGCGGCTGCTGAAGGCAAAAACTGGAAGACTGACGTTTCAGGTGGTATCCAACGTGTGGCAATTAAACACGGCTGTATCCCATTTGGTAATGCGAAAGCACGTGCGATTGTTTGGACATTCCCAGACCGTGTACCACTGCACCGTGAGCCACTTTACACGCCACGTCGCGACCTAGTTGCTGATTACCCAACGTGGGACGACAAAGAAGCTATCTTCCGTGTTCCTACGCTTTACAAGTCGATTCAAGAGCAAGACAAATCTGGCGAATACCCGATTATCCTGACCTCTGGTCGTTTGGTTGAGTACGAAGGTGGTGGTGAAGAAACCCGTTCTAACCCTTGGCTAGCAGAACTACAGCAAGAGATGTTTGTTGAAGTGAACCCGAAAGATGCAAACGACATCGGCTTTAAAGACGGTGACGATGTTTGGGTTGAGGGTGCAGAGAAGGGCCGTATTAAGGTGAAAGCGATGGTTACACGTCGTGTGAAACCGGGTCTGGCATTCATCCCATTCCACTTCGGTGGTAAGTTCCAAGGCGAAGATTTGCGTTCTAAATACCCAGAAGGCACTGATCCTTACGTTATTGGTGAAGCTGCTAACACAGCAACCACATACGGTTACGACCCTGTCACGTTGATGCAGGAAACGAAAGTAACCCTTTGTAATATTCGTAAAGCGTAAGGAGTCTTAAAATGGCTAGAATGAAATTTCTTTGTGACACCAAGCGTTGTATCGAATGTAACGGTTGTGTCACTGCATGTAAGAATGAAAATGATGATGCTCTGGAATGGGGTATTCAACGTCGTCGCGTTGTGACACTGAACGATGGCGAACCAGGTGAAAACTCTATCTCAGTAGCGTGTATGCACTGTACTGATGCCCCTTGTATGGCAGTTTGCCCGGCAGACTGTTTTGAACATACGGAAGACGGCATCGTACTTCACAATAAAGATCTGTGTATCGGTTGTGGTTACTGCTTGTTTGCTTGTCCGTTTGGCGCACCTCAATTTCCTAAACAGGAAGCCTTTGGTGAGCGCGGTAAAATGGACAAATGTACCTTCTGTGCTGGCGGCCCAGAAACAGAGCCAGGTTCTGTGGAAGAACGTCAGAAGTACGGTGCGAACCGTATTGCTGAAGGCAAGCTACCAATGTGTGCTTCTTTATGTTCGACCAAAGCACTGCTAGCGGGTGATGCAGAGAAAGTCTCTGATGTATTCCGCCAGCGTGTTGTTGAACGTGGTGCGAAGGGTGCAGGCTGGACAGACGGCAATGACCTTTCTTACGATGCGATGAAGAGCTAGTTAGGAGAGACATATGCTTACAATGTTTAAGCGTCTCTTCCTTGTTGTGCTGCCAATGTTGGCAGCACTAACAATGCTGTCTCCTTTGAGTCATGCATCTGAGACGAACTCATCACAAACTCAATCGAGCTCTGCTGAAAGAGAAATCACACAACTTGCTGGCGCTGATTTTTGGCGACAAGTAAGAAACGGTGAAGAAGGTTACACCACATCTCAATCGGCTGAGCACGGTGTGTTGATCAGTACCCCAGGTCAAGCGTGGTACATATTGAAAGAGAAGTGGATGTCACCAGCCGGTGCTGTCGCTATCTTTGGCAGTATTGCTTTCGTTACTCTAATGTACGTTGTGATTGGCCCATTAATGCTGAGTGCGCCAAGAACAGGCCGCAAGATCAAACGTTGGTCTCGACTAGACCGTGCCTTGCACTGGAGTATGGCGTTTACCTTCTTAACACTGGCGTTCAGTGGTTTGATGTTGGTTTACGGTAAGCACTTCTTGAAGCCGTACATTCCAACAGACCTTTGGGGCTTCATCGTTCTATTGGCGAAGCAATACCACAACTACATCGGCCCGATTTTCTATGTGCTGTTGATGGCTGTTCTCATCAAGTGGTGGCGCAAGTCTATTTTCAAGATGGTCGATGTACAGTGGTTCATGAAACTGGGTGGTATGGTCGGGAAACATAAAGGTTCTCATCCATCTGCAGAGTTTTCGAACGCGGGTGAAAAAGCGCTATTTTGGCTGCTTATCGTTATGGGCAGTGTCGCAGCAATCAGTGGCTTGGTGTTAGATTTCCCAATCTTTGGCCAAACACGACGTGATATGGAGCTTTCAAACCTAGTCCATATGTTGGCTGCTTTAATCCTTATCTGTGGCTTTGTGTTCCACATCTACATCGGCCTGTTCGGTATGGAAGGCGCTCTAGAAGGTATGGTAACAGGCGAAGTCGATGAAACTTGGGCTAAAGAGCACCATGACCTTTGGTACAAAGAAGTGATGGAACAAGAGAAAAACGGCGTTGAACAAAGCGCTAACGCAGCAACAGAGAAAACGGAAGGGGTGAATAAGAATGAACAAACCTCATAAAGGTATTTGGGTTGCTTACATCCTCAGCTGTTTTACACCATTTACTTGTCTTCTCTCTGGTGTAATTGCCATCATCTACGCGGGCTATCGTTTAGATAAAGGGGAAGACGGCGAAGTAGTGGATACCCATTACTACGGCTTGATTCGCTCGTTCTTCTTGAACTTGACGTTCTTTGTTGTACTTATCGTGACAGTAGCGACCTCTAATGGCGTGTTGATCGGTGTGAACGATTACTGGTATCAAAATCATATTATCGATGACATCGCTTACTACATACCGTATGTAGGCATGTTGTTCGGTGGTGTTGCGATTGTGGTTTGGTTTATCCGTATGTATCAAGGCATGCAGCGTTTAAGTCAAAACCTACCGCAAAACCCGACAACAGGTCCAAACTTGTAGTCGAGTATCGGCTCACTAGATAGCGAATTATCTAGCACAATAGTCCTTTTGAAAGCCCAATGATTTCGGTCATTGGGCTTTTTGTTTCTAATCAGCAACGAAACTTAATGAAGCATAGTATTGACCGCTTCAATATGGTGCAACTCCCTTAATTGGTGCAATTCTTGTTTCCATTTTCACGCTCATTAAGAACCAAGAAAGTGCACCGATAAATTTATTATCAATTAATCAGTAAGTTAAAAGCAAAAACTGTTGCACGAAAATTACACCACACACTTGGAACGCATCTTGCGTTCACTGTTGAGTCTTTAATTAATTACAACATTGAATCGCACGATATCAGTGCAAATCAGATAAAGCGAAGGAGAATGCTTTAATGAGTGAAACGGTGACTCAAGTTCATAGTGCAGTACAAACCCTTACCCAAAGTTCAGATACTTTATTCCTATTACTCGGCGCCATCATGGTTTTCTTGATGCACGCTGGCTTTGCATTTCTAGAAGTCGGTACCGTTCGAAAGAAGAACCAAGTCAACGCGCTGGTTAAGATCCTTTCCGACTTTGGTGTCTCCGCCATTGCTTACTTCTTTATCGGTTACTGGGTTGCTTACGGTGCACACTTTTTTGCAGACGCAGAAACACTTTCGCAAGGCAACGGATATGAACTGGTTAAGTTCTTCTTCCTAATGACATTCGCAGCGGCAATTCCTGCGATTGTTTCTGGTGGTATCGCAGAGCGTGCTCGTTTCTATCCAATTTTGATTGCGACACTGTTTACGGTTGGTTTCATCTATCCATTTTTTGAAGGCATCATTTGGAACGGCAACTTTGGATTCCAAGATTGGCTAGAAGGTCAGTTTGGTTACGTGTTCCATGACTTCGCAGGCTCGGTAGTGGTTCACGGCGTAGGTGGTTGGATTGCTTTGGTCGCAGTTTACTTCTTAGGGATGCGTAAAGGTCGAATCCGTGCAGGCAAACACACCAACTTCGCACCATCGAATATCCCATTCTTAGCACTAGGCTCTTGGATCTTATGTGTGGGTTGGTTTGGCTTTAACGTGATGTCAGCTCAAGCGATCAATGGCATCAGCGGTCTCGTGGCAATGAACTCTCTCATGGCCATGGTTGGCGGTATTCTTGCGGCTCTAATTGCAGGTAAAAATGACCCGGGCTTCATCCACAATGGTCCTTTGGCTGGTCTCGTCGCTATCTGTGCGGGCTCAGATTTGATGCACCCACTTGGCGCTTTGGTGACGGGCGGTGTGGCAGGTGCGCTGTTTGTTTACCTATTTACTTATATGCAAAACAAAACACAGATCGATGATGTACTGGGTGTATGGCCTCTACACGGCGTATGTGGTGCCTGGGGTGGCGTTGCTGCTGGTATCTTCGGCCAACAAGCTTTCTGGGGTCTAGGCGGCGTGAGCTTTGCTTCTCAGTTGATTGGTACAGTCGCAGGTGTTGCTGTTGCTTTCGTCGGCGCGTTAATCGTATACGGTGTGTTGAGCAAACTAACAGGCCTACGCTTAAGTGAAGAAGATGAATTCAACGGTGCGGATCTTTCTATCCATAAGATCTCTTCTATCAACGAAGACTAACGTTGTTCACTTGGTGGGGTAAAGCACATCAAGTAGACAACTGTTGAACAGAACTAAGCGGCTTCGGTCGCTTTTTTGTTTCTATGGATAGCAAAACAGAGAATTTGAGTAACAACAACCACAACTATCAAGCGAGTTATGTCACAAATAGCCAATGAATTCAGTTGCCTAAGACTATGGTCTAATCCCCAAAACTATTGTTGGAATTTGAACAGTGCTAAGCTGTTACAAAGTGACATATCTAAAAGGACGTTATATGCATTTCCCATATCGAAATATCGTAATTCTTACTGGCGCTGGCATCTCTGCAGAGTCGGGGATACAAACATTCCGAGCACAAGACGGGCTATGGGAAAACCACAAAATCGAAGATGTAGCGACGCCTGAAGGGTTCGCAAAAGATCCTGACTTGGTACAAGCCTTCTATAACAAGCGTCGTCACGGCCTGCAAAGTGAGAGCATTCAGCCCAATTCAGCCCACAAGGCGCTAGGAGAGCTCGAAGACAAGCTTGATGGCAAAGTTACCATCATTACTCAAAACATCGACAATTTGCACGAGAGAGGCGGTAGCAACAACATTATTCACATGCATGGTGAACTTTTAAAAGCGCGTTGCAGTGAATCCAATCAAGTTGTAGAGCACAAAGGCGATATTGAAACGGGTGAACTTTGTCATTGCTGCCAAATCCCTGCACAAATGCGTCCACATATTGTTTGGTTTGGCGAAATGCCACTAAGAATGGGCGACATTTATTCCGCACTGGAAGAAGCGGATCTGTTTATCTCTATCGGAACTTCAGGTGTTGTTTATCCAGCGGCAGGCTTTGTTCACGATGCGAAAATGCATGGTGCACATACTATCGAGATAAACCTCGAACCAAGTGCGGTTGAAAGTGAATTTGAAGAGAAGCGCTACGGCAAGGCGAGTATCGAGGTGCCTAAACTGGTTGGCGAGTTATTATGTACAGAGAAAGGTTCTTTAACGGCCTAAGCCTTGTCTTTAATAACACACATCAGTTTCTGAATCTGAAAAAATAAAGCGGCTTACGCCGCTTTATTTACTTAACTTCTTAACTAACAATAACTTAGTTGTTTACTTTAAGTTTTTGGAAGTACTCGTCATAAATAACGCTCGCTTCACCAACTTCATCTTGCCACACACCGTTATCCATCACTGATTGTGGTGGGAAAACGTTCTTGTCTTCAGCAAATTCTTTAGGAAGAAGAGGGTAAGCGGTTTTAACTGGTGTCGGGTAACCGATCTCTAGAGCAATTTTCGCAGCGTTCTCTGGGCGAAGAAGGAAGTCGATCATCTTATGAGCCGCTTCAGTGTTCTTAGCGCCTGCTGGAATTGCTAGGCTGTCCATCCAGAAGATAGCGCCTTTTTCTGGCCAGATAATGTCAATCGTTGCGCCTTCTTGGCGTGCCATGTAAGCAGAACCATTCCAAAGCATACCAAGAGACACTTCACCTGCTAGGTAAGGGTTCGCTGGGAAATCTGAGTTAAATACCAATACGTTTGGCATTAGCTTACGAAGTTCTTCGTAGGCTTCTTTGATTTCTTCAGGGTTAGTCGTGTTTGGAGAGTAGCCCAGTTTAGATAGAGCGATATGGAAAACCTCACGAGAGTCATCCATCATCATCAGTTGACCTTCCCACTGCGTATCCCACAGATCGCCCCAGTTTTTAACTGAAGACTTGTCTAGCATGTCTGAGTTGATACCAATACCCGTCGCACCCCAGATGTATGGGATTGAGTAGTTGTTATTTGGGTCAAATGGCTTATCTAAGTAATTTGGATCCAAATCTGCAAAGTGGCTTAGCTTGGTTTTATCAAGCTCTTGAAGCATGCCTTCTTTACGCATCTTAGAAACGAAGTAAGTAGAAGGAACCACTAAGTCGTAACCCGTACCTTGAGTTTTTAACTTAGCGTACATGCTTTCGTTAGACTCATAAGTTGAGTAGTAGACTTTAATGCCCGTCTCTTCTGTGAAGTCTTCTAGTACTTCATTTGGAATATATTCAGACCAGTTGTAAAAATACAGTTCTTGGTCAGCTGCGAAAGAGGGTGTAGAAAGTAAAGTAGCAGCACACAATGCGCCGGTATACAGTGTTTTTTTCATTACTGTTCCGTTCATTTGTTTGATTTGGAGCTGGGTAGTGAACCCAAGGTAAAGGATTTCGAAAAATCGCGCTATATTATAGCAGCGATATAATAAAATAGGCAGCCTAAGCTGCCTATTCATTGATATTCTTATTTTTAACTTATTGATTATCTACGTTGACCTGTTAAGTAAACTGGTTACTTAGCCACAGTTAGATAATAAGCTAAATTACTGACCTGCTTTAAGTTTCATGAAGTAATCTTCGTACTTCACTGTCTTATCGCCAACCGCAGCTTGCCATTCAACACGATCAAGGTCTTCTTGCGATGGGAATAGCGCAGGGCTATCTTTGAACTTCTCGTTAGACGCTTTAACGGCCGTTAGGTAGCCTGTGTCACGAGAAATTTGCTCAGCAATTTCAGGGCGAAGTAGGAAATCAATCATCTTATGAGCTGCTTCTACGTTTACCGCACCAGAGCTAATCGCAAAGTTATCAACCCAACCGATACCGCCTTCTTTAGGGAAAACCAGTTTGATTGGTAGACCTTCGTTTTGCGCTGCAGCAGCAGAACCGTTCCACAGCATACCAAGACCCACTTCACCAGACATGTAAGGCGCGCCTGGGTTGTCTGAGTTAAATACTAGAACGTTTGGCATAAGCTTTTGTAGCTCAGCGTACGCTTCGTCGATCTCTTTTTCGTTGGTTGTGTTACCAGAGTAACCTAACTTACGCAGTGCGATGTGGAACACTTCACGAGTGTCGTCCATCATCATCAGTTGACCTTCAAGCTCTGGCTTCCATAGATCAGCCCAGCTTTGGAAATCTTCTGGATCGTACATGTCAGTGTTAACAGCAAGACCTGTGATCGCAACTACGTGTGGAATAGAGTAGTCGTTGCTTGGGTCGTACGGCTTATCTAGATAGTTAGTATCTAGATTCTTGAAGTTGTTCAGCTTAGTTTTGTCGATCTTTTGTAGCATACCTTCGTCACGCATCTTAGATACGAAGTAAGTCGACGGCACAACTAGGTCATAGCCTTTGTTGTGTGTTTTTAGCTTTGCGTACAGGGTTTCGTTCGACTCGTAAGTCGAGTAGATCACCTTGATACCAGTTTCATCAGTGAACTGTTCTAGAATCTCACTGTTGATGTAAGGTCCCCAATTCATGAATACCAATTCTTTGTTATCTTTTGCAAATGATGGTGCAGATAACATTGAAAGCGCACATGCACTACCAGCTAATAGAGTAGCCCATTTTTTCATTGACGTTAGCTCCAAACTAAACGTTGCCCGAAGGCAGTAGATAGAAAAACAGAATGGCAATTTACCATTCTGTTTATGATTAACACTTTTTTTGAACTTGAAGTCTCTTAACTTCTTAATCAAGCCAGTCTCTATATAGAGTAGGAGACTTACTTGATTTTTTCTCTCGCTAATGACTGAGAAATGATCACCAGTATTAACGACACCACTAACATCACTGTTGCTAGGGCGTTTACCTCAGGAGAGATACCCACTTTAACCATTGAGTAAATCTTCAGTGGTAAGATTTCATACGTTGGGCCGGTTACGAAAGAGCTAATGATGACATCGTCCAAAGACAGAGTGAAGCTCAATAACCAACCCGCAGCAACCGCTGGCTTAGCAAGAGGCAGAATGATCTGTTTTAGAATCGTCCATTCACTTGCACCTAAGTCTTTTGCTGCTTCTAGCATCTTCACATCAAAGCCATTCAAGCGACTGTATACCGTTACTACAACAAACGGTAGACAGAAGGTAATGTGAGCAGCAAGTAGGGTAAAGAACCCAAGTTGAACACCCATTACCAAGAATAGCGCAAGAAGCGAAATCGCCATTACGATATCTGGAGACATCATTACGATGAACAGCATGCCATTTACGATGCCTTTACCTTTAAATTGGTAACGGAATAGGGCTACTGCTGTAAGGCTCCCGACAATCGTTGCGGCTGTTGCTGAGAACACCGCTACGTTGATCGAGTGCCACGCAGCCTGCATTAGGCTGTCGTTGTTAATAAGCGCGTCATACCATTTAGTGGTGAAGCCACCCCATTTCATACCAAACTTATTGGCATTAAACGAGTTAGCGATCAATACGATAATAGGTAGGTATAGAAAGCCGTATACCAGCGCCATAAAGCTGAACTTAACTGTGCGCCCCATTAGTCTAGCTCCACTTTCTTGTTCAATAGCTTACCTGCTCGGTAGTAGGCATACAGCATCACAGCCATTGCCATGGTCAGTGCGATACTCGTCGCTGCGCCAAACGGCCAGTCTCGAGCGTTGAGCACTTGGCTCTTAATCACGTTACCAATCAATAGGTTCTTAGCTCCGCCTAATAGGTCAGAGATGTAGAACATACCTAACGCTGGCAGTAGCACTAACAAACAGCCGCCAATAATGCCCGGCATTGTTAGTGGTAGTACCACTTTCAATAGCGTTTGCAGTTTGTTCGCACCTAAATCTTTAGCCGCTTCTAAATACGTATCGTCCAGTTTTTCAATCGCTGAATACAGCGGAAGAATCATAAACGGAAGTAGGATGTACACTAAACCGATCATTACTGCGGTTTCTGAGTACATGATACGTAGCGGTTTATCAATGATATCTAACGCTAACAAGCTTTTGTTCAAGACACCTTGCGTACCCAGTACAATTTTTAATCCGTATGTACGAATCAAAGAGTTCGTCCAGAATGGTACTATCACTAGGAACAACATGATTGGACGCCACTTCGCCGGCATTTTTGCCACGATGTAAGCGAATGGGTAACCAATAATCAAACAAAGTAGGGTTGCGACAATTGCCATATAGAAAGAGTGCATCAACACTTTAAAATACAGCGGGTCAGCCAAACGCACGTAGTTATCGAGAGTGAAGGTCATCTCGATCAAGTTCGCTTCATCACGAGTTAAGAAGCTAGTACCAATGATCATGATGTTTGGAATCATCACGAACAACACTAACCAACCTGTGATTAAAGCAACAATTGCGTTTTGTAAATTAAACTTCTTGCTCATCTTCTAATACCACTTCCCAGCTCTCAACCCAAGTTACTGCAACTTTTTGGCCCAGTGAGTGATCAACATCAGGGTCATCTTCGTTGAAGAATTCGCTAACCATGACACGCATACCAGATTCAAGTTCTACGACTGAATCTAATGTCATGCCTTTATAGGTTCGCTCGACAATGTGGCCAACAATACCGCGTTGCTCTGACTCTTTAATTTCTTCGATTCGAAGATCTTCAGGTCGAAGCAATACTTGCAGTTTTTGACCCGGTGTTACGTCTTTATCGTGATAGATAATGGACTCTTCACCTTCGATTGTCGCAACAATGCGTTTTTCATCTTGACGAGATTTCGCTGTCGCTTCGAATACGTTAATTTCACCAATGAAACGCGCTACAAATAGGTTCTTAGGCTCTTCGTAGATCTCTCTTGGTGTTCCGTCTTGTTCAATCACGCCATCACGCATAACAATAATACGGTCAGACATAGACAGCGCCTCTTCTTGGTCATGCGTTACAAAAATGAACGTGATACCAAGTTGGCGTTGTAATTGTTTCAGCTCGATTTGCATCTGTTTACGTAGTTTGTAATCCAGAGCAGATAGAGATTCATCCAACAAAAGAACTTTAGGCTTATTAACGACAGCACGAGCGATTGCGATACGTTGCTGTTGGCCACCAGATAGCTGGTGTGGCTTTCGTTGTGCCATTTGTTCTAGGCGCACCATTTTCAAAGCATCCATTACACGAGGTTCAATCTCGCTGTTTGGAACTTTCTGCATGCGTAAGCCAAATGCCACATTGTCGAAAACGGTCATATGCGGGAATAGGGCATAGCTTTGGAATACAGTGTTTACATGCCTTTGTTCAGCAGGAACTTGGGTTACGTTTTGTTCAGCTAATAGTATTTGACCACTATCTGCCGTTTCAAAACCCGCAATCATTCTTAGCACGGTTGTTTTACCACAACCTGATGGGCCTAAAATCGTGAGAAACTCACCATGATTTACGTTTAAATCCAGATTGCCGATGACTTCCTTACCATCGAAACTTTTACTGATGCCAGTTAGCTGTACTACTGGCTTTCCTACTGATTTTTTAGCGTTCAACGTCTGTTTTTCTCCACCTTGGTTCTATTTGAGACCTGTTGCTATACACCTTTAAGGCGCGCATCATAATCACCAAAAACGTGAATTCAAAGCATTTTTTACCTTTCGAAGATAAAAAATTTCGCAGGTAAAAGTAAACATCCTTTACCATACTGTTATTTACTGGGTTTACACCCTAACAAGTGTCTAATTATTAACCATCAAGACGCAAAAGCAAGCCTTGTTACAGATTCATATTTTAGTTTGTATCCGACATATGAGTATAATGAAGGTAATTTTTTATCAATAAGTTAGGTGGCTTCGCTTAATCGGCACACCTAGGTATCAATATGAACAACGACATCGAAAAAGATTTTAATTTGGGCGGTAGTATCAACCGTGCACTTTCTGGCGATTATGAGCTCAAAGCAACGGCTGTATTCCAAGAAGCTTGGAAACATACGATAAGTCACTTTCTTTCGTTTTCCCCAGCGATTATTGCTTTGATGTTTGTGCAGCTCGCTATCTTTTATATCGCACTAAAACTACAGCTTGGTGATCCCGCGGTTATCTTAGATGCAGTTATCGACCCAGAGTCGTTTACGCCACAAATCGTTGAATCGATTTTTATCGCGAACTTTAGCTATGAAGTGATCAGTGCGCCTATCTATGCGGGTATCTGTTTAATGGCAATGAGTCACGCCGCTGGCCTACAAACCAAAGTACGCCACATCGGTAAAGGTTTGCAGTTTACGGTTCCGGTTATTCTAGTGACTTTGTTTAGCCTAATGCTTCAAGGCATCGCAGGTATGATTCTGCCGTTCTTGTCTATCTACTTCTCACTGGCGTTCAGCCATTCGATTCTGCTGATTTGTGATAAGAAAGTGCCGCCAATGCAATCGCTGCTGCTTTCTCTGCGTGCTGTCAACAAAAAAATCTTCACCGTTGCTTCTATCTACCTATTAGTAATGCTGATGTTCATCGTCGCGGCAATGATGTACGGCATTGGCCTTATCTTCGTTTTACCTTTCTTCTTCCACGTGAAAGGGATTCTTTACCGCGAGATGTTTGGCATTAAACTCAAACTGATCGCGTCAGACAGACCAAAGAGCGACGACGACCACAACGGTAGCAACAATAAAGACCCACAGGTATTCGATGCATAACAACTCTAAATTAAGCTCAAGTAAATCACTTGCGCTAAAAGTGACAGCATTAGCCTTAGTTGGCTCGATCTCGTTAGTTGGCCCAATGCTTTACCAACAAGAAGAAGAGCGCAGGCGAGCGGGGCAAAAGGCTTCAGACTCAGAGCAAAACTTTGGTGACTTGACCGTCTCTTCTGATAAGCCAGATTTCGCAGCGATTGAAGATGTAAATAAAAAGAAAGACACCTTCTTTTCTTATCTTCGCCCAAGTATCAACATCGAAAACAAGCGAATCACCAAAGAACGTGCGTTTCTAACCAAGCTTTCAGAGACGGGGTTGAACAATGTTGACTCTGAAGACGCGTCATACGCAAAGAGACTAGGGAAGCTATATAGCCTGCCTGTACCTTCATCGGGCTTAAATGACGCTTGGCTGAAAGAAATGTTGAATCGTGTAAACGTGCTACCTGAAGCGCTTGTGTTAACTCAGGCGGCCAATGAATCAGCTTGGGGTACATCTCGTTTCGCCACTAAAGCAAATAACTATTTTGGACACTGGTGTTACACCAAAGGTTGTGGCCTTGTTCCGCTACAACGTAACGAAGGTAGCTCGCATGAAGTCGCAACATTCTCTTCAAGCCAAGAATCCGTACATCGGTATTTCATGAACCTTAATCGTAATCGTGCTTACGCCGATCTAAGAGTGATTCGTGCAAAGCTTGATGCGCAAGGTGATGATCTTTTAACAACCGCAACGGCGACAGAGCTCACCAATGGCTTGTTAAAATATTCTGAGCGAGGTTCCGACTATGTGACTGATTTACAAGCTATGATCCGTCACAACGAGGTATACTGGAAAAAGTAACTCATTTTGATACCAACTTGGTTGCCTTCGATAGTCGGCTTATACCAGTAATATCACAAAAAGAGCAGCTCATTGGCTGCTCTTTCTATTTATAAACGCTCAACTTCGACAAGATTATAATAATGAAAAAGACAGCACTCGCTTTATTAGCCTCATTAAGCCTTGGGGTTTCTCTTCCTGCTACAGCGCAAGAATACATGTTCACGTATTCTAAGCTTTATACTCAGCTGAAAAACAACACCAAAGAAGGGCATGATGATGTCAAAGTTGCGGTCTTCTTTGTTGATCAACAAGCTCAGCAAACCTGTCACATCAGCAAAGCTTGGATGGAAAAAGAAGAGCACTACGAAGAGCTAAAAGTCTCTCCAGCCAATGAACTGCTTCTACCGGTAGATCAAAACCTTCGTTCAGCAAACCCTCTTATCTTTGTACAAACTCAAGAACAAGAATGTGCGTATTCTTTGGTCGTGATGACTCAAGAGCCTTTAGTTGGAACTGTTGAAGTTACACAGATAGAAAATCTATTGCCACAGATGCAGGCGATGCTTGAAGACGTCAGCGGTATGTTCTCTGGTTGGTTCACGCCAGATATCCAAGGGTTAACGCTAGAGTTCGCTAATAAGCTGGAAGGCAACATCGAGCTTTCAAATGGCAAGCAACTACCAATCAAAGAAGGACGTGCGAAATTCATCTTAGAAGAACTGAATGGAAGTGACAGCATCACGTTGCCAGAACCAACAGTTCGCGTATTGCCGTACATTCCCGCGCAATAATTTTTAACAGAATCATTGTTAGTGAAGTAAAAGCTTAGCGAAATCATCCCCCTAAGTTTTTGCGACATATCTTAAAGCAGCCTCATCGAATAAGATCAGGCTGCTTTTCTTTATCTATGATACCAACCGAGAGCTTTTGAAGCCGCGTTTCTCTGCCGTTTAGGCGCTTATCGAACAATAAAAGCAGAATCTTTCTATTACTCAGCTTGTTTATCCGGCCGTTACTATTTCAACATCAAATAAAAATCCGTATAATCCACGCCCTAAAACAGTCCCACTAGCAATCTACAGTCGGTAATACGACGGTGTGAGAGTCGCAATGAACCAAAACGATAATAGAAAAGAAACACTTGAATTCAACAAACTTCAGAAACGTCTGAGAAGAAATGTTGGAAATGCCATCATCGACTACAACATGATCGAAGAGAATGACGTAGTAATGGCATGTATTAGTGGCGGTAAAGATTCATTTGCGATGTTAGATATTTTGCTACGTTTACGTGAAGCAGCACCGATCAAATTTGATGTTGTGGCAGTAAACCTAGATCAAAAACAACCTGGGTTCCCTGAACACATTCTTCCTGAGTACTTTGAAACGCTGAACATTCCTTACTACATCGTAGATAAAGACACGTATTCAGTGGTTAAAGAGAAAGTGCCAGAAGGTAAAACAACGTGTGGCCTATGTTCTCGTCTTCGTCGTGGTACTTTGTACTCATTCGCAGAGAAGATTGGTGCAACTAAGATCGCTCTGGGTCACCACCTAGACGACATCGTTGAGACCATGTTCCTAAACATGTTCCACGGTGCGCGCTTAAAGGCTATGCCACCAAAGCTTCGTTCAGATGATGGTCGTAACGTTGTTATTCGTCCACTGACTTACTGTCGTGAAACGGACCTAATCAAATACGCAGAACATAAAGAGTTCCCAATCATTCCTTGTAACCTATGTGGCTCTCAAGAGAATCTACAGCGTCAGAACATTAAAGCGATGCTAATTGATTGGGATAAGAAAACGCCAGGTCGTGTTGAGAAGATCTTCAAGTCAATCCAGAACGTAAGTCCAAGCCAACTGGCTGACCGCGAGCTGTTTGACTTCGTGAACCTTCCACTAGACCGTAGTGAAGACCGCAAAGCGTACGAATTCGAAGAAGCTGAAATTTCATCTTCTAACATCGATGAGTCAATGTTCATCGACGTAACGAACGTATAATAAGAATAATCGTTGTAGAGCAATAGATGCGCCTACAACAGACAAACAAAAACGCCTCAAGCAATGCTTGAGGCGTTTTTTTATAAGTTAAACTATCCCTGACCTAACCTTTCGAAAGGTTAGGGTCTAGTGGGCTAACGTAACCAGACGGTTTAAGAGCCAACACATCACAGTTAATCTTATCGATAACATGTTCCGCGGTATTACCAATAAACACGGCAGACAAGCCAGTACGACCCGTTGTACCCAGAATCACCATCGCAGCGTTATTTTCAGAAGCGACGCGAGGAATAACATCTTCTGGCAAGCCTTGTTCAACCACAGTTTGTTCTTCACACATACCGTGCTTCTGGCGCAATGCTTTCATTGCCGTTAAGTGATGGCCACGAACCGCATCGGTATAAGACGTTGGATCAAACTCTGGCAGTTCAATGGTAATATTCGCAGGTGTCACAGGGTAGGCATTCACCAAGAACGGTTCCGCATCCAAACGACCGGTGATCTCTAGCAATCTATCGACCATCGTATCGTTAAGCTCTAAATGAGCTTCTGTTTCAGAACCTACATGAACTGAAGCAAAAATCTTCGCGTGATCTGGCCAGAAATCGTTTTTAACCAATAGCACTGGGCTAGGGCACTTTCTCAACAGATGCCAATCGGTTGGAGTGAAGATGACAGATTCCAAAGTATCGTGTTTACGCGTACCTTTGATTAAGATGTCGTGCTCGCCGCTGTAAACCTCAGCAATGATCGCTTCGTACGGGCGGTTATGCCAAACCACTTGTACATTAAATTCAATAGAATCATCTAGGTAAGGTTCTGCGACTTTATTCATCCAAATTTCGCGTTGGTGAATTACGCCTTTGCGCATTGCGTCTCTTTCATCGATAGAGAGCATAGATGTCATTTCATACGAGAAGTCGTATATCGACAAAAAGAAAGTGATGTGGCTTGTTGAGGTGCTTTTCTTAGCAAGTTGAATAGCACGAACTAGAGCAGGTTGCTCATCGTGATTAATGTCTGCGACAACTAAAATTTTGTTATAGATACTCATAACTAAGCCTACTTTTCAGACCGAACATATAAATAATGTAGCGTAGTTATGGAGAGATTAAGAGAAATATAAGAGGTTTTAAGAGAGAAACATGATGTAGCTCATTATTGAACTACATCATTGATATCTAGACTATTCTTTTGAAACGCCAGCAAGTTCCATCAACGCATCGTGATCTTCGATAGTGATATATTTGCCTTTAACGCTCAAGATGTCTGCTTTTTGGAAGCGACCTAGAAGACGGCTGATTGTTTCAACAGTCAAACCAAGGTAGTTACCAATATCGCCACGAGTCATCGTTAGGCGGAACTCACGCGGGCTGAAGCCACGTTGAGAGAAGCGAGTCGAAAGGTTGTAAAGGAATGCAGCAAGACGCTCTTCCGCGTTCTTCTTAGAAAGAAGCAGAATCATTTCTTGGTCACCTTTAATCTCGTTACTCATCAGGCGCATAATTTGCTGACGCAATTTAGGCATTTTTCCTGATAGGTCATCAAGAATCTCATATGGGATTTCACATACCATAGAAGTTTCTAGCGCTTGTGCAAAACTAGGGTGTTGGTCACCAGTAATCGCATCGAAGCCAACAAGATCGCCCGCTAGGTGGAATGCAGTAATCTGCTCATCACCTTGCTCGGTAATCGTGTAGCTCTTGATCGTTCCAGAGCGAATAGCATATAGAGATTTAAGCTCGTCACCGGCTTTAAATAACTCTTGGCCTTTTTGAATAGGCTTTTTTCTCTCAATGATCTGATCAAGTTGATCGAGTTCAGATTCATTCAAAGTAAACGGAATACAGAGCTGGCTAATACTACAATCCTGGCAATGGATCGCACAGCCACCAGACTGAACACGTTTCGTCACAGGCTTTTCAGAAATCATAACAATCTTTCACTATTTGATATACGTCAATATTTTAGCATTCCTTTATCCAGTTGGGTAGTAAAAAAACCGGATTTAAAGAATGGCTATACGGTATAAATAATGAGCTGTAGTGCCATATAACCGGTATAGAAACCGTAAATGAGGATTAAAATTGCGCCTAGTTGGCGAAATAAGTCAGCTTGTTGCAGTTTTTTGAGGAAATTAGCGCCCATGCCTACTGTGAGCATTGCTGGAAGCGTACCTAAACCGAAAGCAAGCATGATACCGGCACCGTTGTACCAACTTCCTGATACCGCCGCCCACGTAAGCATTGAGTAAACTAAGCCACATGGTAGCCAACCCCAAATAAAGCCAAACGGCAAAGCATGGCTAGGGTGCTTCAAGGGTAGAAATGATTTACCTAAAGGAGAGATATAGCGCCATAGTTTCTGCCCGACTTTTTCAAAGAACAACAAGCCGAACCACCATTTACCGATATACAAACCTAAGACGATCATAAAGCCAGCTGCAAATAATCGCAGCCAACCTAGCAGAGCGTTAAAATCGCTTAGCTGACCTATCGAAGAGATTGCACCGCCAATCACACCACCAATCACGGCATAACTTAGCAAGCGCCCTAGGTTATAAAGTAGGGGAATAACAGGGGAAGGTTTACTGTTGCCAATCGAAAGCAGCGACGCAATACCACCACACATTCCCATGCAATGGCCTGCGCCGATCAATCCAACAACAAAGGCTCCGATCCAATCAGGCGTCATCGTTCTTTTTGTCTACGTTAGTTTGGCTTTCGCTGTTAGCTTTCTCATTCTTGACAGGTTTACTATCAGAATGGTTGTGAGCCTTTTCGTCTTCATCAAACAGTATATTGTGACCTTGACGTTCTAGGTCTTCAAACTGTTCGCTCTTCACCGCCCATAGAAAAATACCAACAGCGATGCACACCAGTACAATCGCAATGGGGATCAGGATGTATAAACTTTCCATTATTTACCTTGCTCTTTTAAAAGCCTTAACGAGTTAGACACAACAATAATAGAGCTGGCAGACATGCCCACAACGGCAATGTATGGAGCAACCAAACCCGCGACAGCCAATGGAAGGATAAGTAAGTTATATCCTAATGACCAAGCTAGGTTTTCACGAATTATCTTACGTGTTTTTAACGCCAAAGTACGCGACTTAAGTAATCTATCGAGCTTATCACCCAGTAACACCATATCCGCAGAAGCTTTCGCCACGTCTGTACCGCCGCCCATAGCGACAGAAAGGTGGGCACCTGCAAGAATAGGGGCATCGTTAATGCCATCGCCAACCATCATGGTAATGTCACTTGCATCTCGAGAGTTCAGGTAAGCAAGTTTATCTTCAGGTTTCGCGTTAGCAACAATATCAGTAATACCAATCTCTTCAGCAACAGGCTTCGCGTTAATCAAAGAATCGCCAGTAAGCAGAGTTGTTTTGATGCCCGCTTCTTTAAATTGCTTAATAAACTCGATGCTTTCTTTACGGATTGGATCTTCATAAGTAAATGTAGCGATATGACGACCCGCCATCGACAAGTAAATGCCGTTGCTTTCCGATGGTTGAGCTTCACCTAGAATGAATTCACTACTACCAATCGCAACTTCTTGGCCATTCCACTCACCAGTGATACCTGAACCAATCACGTTATTAACTGACTCTACTTCGATCTCATCAGAAAGATGAGTCTTGAACGCTTTAGCGATAGGGTGGTTAGCGTGTTGTTCCAGGCTCGCTGCTACTTTGAGACAAGTGTCTTTATCAAGTTCAGCGAAGGTTTCAACTTGGCTGATACGAATATCACCCTCAGTCAATGTACCTGTTTTATCGATGATCAAGTGATTCACTTTGCACAAGGTTTCGAATACGTGGCCTTTGCGCAGCAAAATACCGAAGTTACCCATGCGAGACGTTGAACAAGTAATCGCCGTCGGTGTTGCCAGTGACAGAGCACAAGGACACGTTGCTACCAATACCGAAAGCATGATCCAGAAAGCGTCTTCTGGTCGTGTTTGGTGCCAGTAAAACCAAGTACCGAATGAGATGATTAAGATCACCGCAACAAAGTATCGAGCCACAACATCAGCAATTTCTGCAATGCGGGGTTTAGACAATTGCGCTTCGTCTTGCAGGCGAACGATATTGGAAATAACCGAATCCGCTTTTGACGTCATTACTTCCAATTCAAATGATTCATCACCATTCAATGTACCAGCAAAGACGGTATCGCCTTCGTTTTTGACCACATGGATAGATTCGCCAGTCAGCATCGATTCATCGATATGAACTCTGCCAGACAATACTTTGCCATCGGCAGGAATGTGCTCACCCGGTAGAACGCGAATTTGGTCGCCAACTTTTAAGGTTTTGACTGGAACTTGTTCGCCATCTAACGTTGTTGCCATAGCAGGAACGAGCTTAAGCAGGTTACCACTAGCAGCGGCGGCTTTACGACGAGCGCGCATTTCAAGGAAACGACCAAGCAGTAGGAAGAAGGTAAACATCGAGATAGATTCGAAGAATACTTCACCTTTCTCTGTCACCGTTGCGACCAAACTTGCAACGTAGGCAAACAAAAGAGCGATCGACACAGGTACATCCATACCCAATGTTCGACCTTTGAGGCTACGCCACGCGTTGATATAGAAAGGCAATGCAGAGTAGAGCAGAACCGGTGTTGCAAAGATTAAGCTCACCCAACGGAAGTAGCTTTTGAATTCGGGCTCAAGGTTACCGAAGACTTCAAGATACAACGCCACAGCCAGCATCATGACCTGCATGGTTGCTAAACCAGCAATACCAAGACGATAGAGATAATTCTTCATCGATCGATGATAGGCGGCTTCTTGTTGATCAGCCTCAAAAGGTGCGGCTTTGTAGCCTAAGGTATGGATTGCAGACAACAGCTCGCTCAGTTTCGTCTGAGTGTTGTCCCAACTGAGCAGGGCGCGGTTAGTCGTGGTATTAACACGAATACTAACAACCCCTAACTTTGAAGAGACTTGCTTTTCAATAAGCCAAGCACAAGCAGCACAAGAGACACCTTCTAGTGACAATGTCACTTCAGAGGTGTTTTCAGAGTTACGGACGAACTCCAATTGAACATCTTCGTTGTCGTAATGACTGAGTGCCAGAAGTTGCTCTGGCACGAGATCCGCTTTTTCAGCTGGAGCGGTACGATATTGGTAGTAAGAGACCAGACCACTATCAACGATTGTCTGGGCTACGGTTTCGCAACCCGGACAACACATAGGTCGCACCGATCCTAAGATTTCTACTTTAAAATCCGTTTCCGCTGGTACATCTTCACCGCAGTGATAACAGGATTCACACATAAGATTTAGTTCGTTAGTTGAGTAGGAGTATCAATAGGGAAGTTCATGCGACCTTGCACTAACCATTCAGAATCATGCGGAGAAAGCTCGATAAACCATGGACCTTGCATTTCATGATCCAGAGTCAACGTGTAGTTGCCTCTCGCATCAGCGGTCAGTAGCTGAGTAAAATCACGGTCAGGCAGCGTTCGGTGCACGAACATTGCGCTAATAGCAGGGAAGTGGTCTAGTTTGCCTTTGTCGAGAGTAATGATAACTGAGTTACCTTTCTCGCTAACTGAAGCTGATAAGCCAAGCTCTTTAGCAACATTTACTTTCGAAATGTCGACATTAATACCTTTACCTTTTTTATAGTAATCTTCAGTGACAACGTTAACTGAATGGTTGGTAAGTATCGCGACTCGAACCAATGTTAGCATAGAAACGCCAACGGTTAGGAAGATCAAAAACCACGGCCAAAACTGCTTATACCAAGGTTGTTCCATATTATTATTCTCAATATATACAATGAAATAAAACTAATTTTTACAAACACTTAAGGTTATAACTGTAAAAGAAAGACAGCCCCTTAAGAAGGGGCTGTTATTATTATGTTACTCTTTATCTGAGTTGCTGAGGCTCCAGACGTAGGCAGAGACGAGCTGAACCTTATCCTCACCGAGGATGTCCTTCCAAGCCGGCATTACACCAGAACGTCCGTACATGACTGTTTCCGTCACATCAGCGCGAGAATCGCCGAATAGCCAGTCGCGGTCAGTCAGGTCAGGGGCGCCAACAGCAGGGTTACCCTTACCATCAGTACCGTGACACGCTGCACACACTACAAAGCGAGCTTTACCAGCCTCTGCTTCACGTGCGTTTACGCTACGACCAGAAAGGCTAAGCGTGTAGCTAACTACTTCTTTTACGCCTTCTTCGCCAAGAGCGTCTTTCCAACCTGGCATTTGACCGACACGACCATGCATGATGGTAGTAACGATAGCTTGTGGTTCACCACCATATAACCATGCGTCATCAGTTAGGTTCGGGAAACCTTTCTGACCACGTGCATCAGAGCCGTGACACTGAGAACAGTTTTGTAGGAACAAACGTTGGCCCACTTTGATTGCATCAGCATCTGATGCAATGTCAGGGACGGAACGTAGACCATTTTCGTCGTGAGCTAGCTTTCTGAATGCTTCACCAAAGTAGGTGTCTGCATCATCAAGCTCTTTCGCGTATGCGTCTAACTGTTTGTTTGCTTGCGCAGCAGCGATTGCAGAGCGAGACTCTTCTACGCTACGAACTGTTTGGTTTGAACTCGTCCAACCTAGTAGACCTTTAAAGTTGCCAAGGCCTGGGTATAGAGCTAGATAAACAGCTGCAAACACAATTGTGCTAACGAAAAGGTATGTCCACCATTTAGGTAGCGGGTTATTAAGCTCACGAATACCATCGTATTCATGGCCCATATCCTGACCTTCTTCTACACCTGTTTTATCGTTGGAACACCAACGAAGTAAGGCTGCACAGCCAATCAATGTACCGATTGTGATTACTGTTACCCAAATACTCCAGAATGTACTCATTACTTCGTCACTCCTTGATTTTTATCTTTCGCAGGTGCTTCATCAGCGAACACTAGGTTTGCATCTTCGTCGAAGCGCGACTTACGATTTTTACCGAAAGCCCACCAAACGATGCCGATGAAACAAGCAAAAACAGTAACAGTCCAAACACTTTGAAATGTAATAATGTCCATAATTATTCCTTATTTCATTGCGTGGCCAAGCGATTGAAGGTAAGCGATGATTGCATCCATCTCTGTTTTTCCTTCAACATCTTGTTTAGCGTTAGCAATTTGTTCGTCTGTGTAAGGAACACCAAATTGATTACGGAAGATTTCAAGCTTCTGTTTAGTCAATTTGCCATCAAGTACATTCTCAGCAAGCCATGGGAAACCAGGCATGTTTGATTCAGGAACAAGTTCGCGAGGGTCGATAAGGTGAACGCGGTGCCACTCATCAGAGTAACGATCACCAACACGCGCTAAATCAGGACCAGTACGCTTAGAACCCCATAGGAATGGGTGTTCCCAAACGCTTTCGCCAGCTACAGAGTAGTGACCGTAACGTTCAGTTTCAGAGCGGAAAGGACGAATCATTTGGCTGTGACATACGTTACAACCTTCGCGAATGTAGATATCACGACCTTCCATTTCCAGAGCAGAGTAAACACGTAGATTTTCTACAGGTTCAGTAGTCTGCTTTTGGAAAATAAGTGGGGTAATTTCTACTAAAGCACCAAAACTGATAGCAATAACGATAAGAATCGCTAGTAGGCCAACATTCTTCTCTACCAACTCATGGCGATTATTTGAATTTGAGCTCATTCTAAATCTCCTTAAGCCGGTTGAGGGATAGCTTTAAGGCTATCTTTAGGTGCAGAAACAGTTTTGTACGTATTGTATGCCATTAAGAACATACCAGATAGGAAGATGAAACCACCTAAGAAACGTACAAAGTAGAACGGGTAAGACGCTTCTACAGATTCAACGAAGCTGTAAGTTAATGTACCGTCAGAGTTAACTGCACGCCACATCAGACCTTGCATCACGCCAGAGATCCACATTGCTACAATGTAGAAAACCGTACCAATCGTTGCTAACCAGAAGTGAACATTGATTAGGGATACAGAGTACATACGCTCTTGACCAAATAGTTTAGGAACTAAGTGGTAAACCGAACCGATAGAAACCATTGCAACCCAACCTAACGCACCAGAGTGAACGTGACCGATAGTCCAGTCCGTGTAGTGAGATAGTGCGTTAACCGTTTTGATTGCCATCATTGGGCCTTCGAAAGTCGACATGCCGTAGAATGATAGAGAAACGATTAGGAAACGTAGGATTGGGTCGTAGCGAAGCTTATGCCACGCACCAGATAGAGTCATAATACCGTTGATCATGCCACCCCAAGATGGAGCAAACAGAACCAAAGACATAACCATACCTAGAGATTGAGTCCAGTCAGGAAGTGCAGTGTAGTGTAGGTGGTGAGGACCAGCCCAGATATACAGAGACACGAGAGCCCAGAAGTGAACAATCGACAAACGGTAAGAGTAAACAGGGCGACCAGCTTGTTTAGGAACGAAGTAGTACATCATGCCTAGGAAACCAGCTGTCAATAGGAAGCCTACCGCATTGTGTCCGTACCACCATTGCACCATTGCATCGATCGCTCCGGAATAAATCGAGTACGATTTAAACGCAGAGACAGGAACAGCTAGGCTGTTAACGATGTGCAACACGGCAACCGTGATAATGAAGGCTCCGAAGAACCAGTTTGCTACGTAAATGTGCGATGTCTTACGTTTAATCATGGTTCCGAAGAACACGACCGCATAAGCTACCCACACAAGAGTAATAGCAATATCGATTGGCCATTCAAGTTCTGCGTATTCTTTACCAGAGGTTAAACCTAACGGTAAAGTAATTGCAGCGGACAGGATAATCGCTTGCCAACCCCAAAAGGTAAAGGCTACGAGAGGGCCACCAAAGAGACGCGTCTGACAGGTACGTTGTACAACATAATATGATGTTGCAAACAGCGCACTTGTACCGAACGCAAAAATAACCGCATTAGTATGCAGGGGACGTAAACGACTGTACGTCAACCACGGCGTATCAAAGTTTAGCTGTGGCCAAACTAATTGAGCGGCAATCAAAACACCAACGCCCATACCGACAATACCCCACAAAATTGTAACTAGGGTAAATTGACGGACGACCGTATAGTTGTAGTTTTGTTCAAGCTGCTTTTCTTGGCTCATTTGCATGCTTCCAATTTCTTATTTACTACACTTTACTTCCAACACGACTCACGTCGTAATGCCACCCAAATTAGAAAAGGAAATTCAGCCTATTCAGGGCTTTATTTCCACTTGCTGATTTTAAAAAAAAGTGGCATTTTCAACGCGACACTATACTTGAATTAACAAATCAATGACAGAGTAGTAACCTTACGCTTGGTCTGGAATTGGATTTTTATTTAAAAACTTTGAACTTTGTAACAAGGAGTAAAGATTATAATGGCGGCACAAAAGCTAACAAAAGGCAGGCTTGTTCAAATTATCGTCATGTTGGTTATTTTAATAGCTGCATTTACTTGGAGAACAGTAACATACGATAATAACGAAACAGTAAACTGTATAGTTTCAAAACCTTGTAAATTTGGTATTGATAATCATAATGTTTCAGTTTCAAGCAATAACCTAGGGTATTCGATCGAAACATCTAAAACTGGCAAATTTATCATTAGCTATAATGAAAGCGGAATTCTGGAAGAAAAAGGACCATCAAATTGGCTGTTACAAACTAGTGATAAGACCTCCTCAATAACGGTTACATTTCCACAACAGGTGAGCACGTTTTCTGTAAACCTTTCTAAGGAGTAACAGAGAGAAACTGGGGCACACCTCGGTTCTTTTGATAGAAACATGTACCAAATCAGTGAAACAAAATGCATTAAAGTGTTATAAAGAGAGCATTAATAAAGTTACCCAGAATCTATGAAATTTCTATCAAAAGTCTCTTACTCCCTAGACGATAAAATCGCAGTAGATGAGTTGCTCAGCGGGGTGGAAAACCCTGACGATATTGCTTGTCTTATTTGCTACTGCACAGAAGAGTATTCGACACTCGCTGTGCAGAGATATTTCGTAGATGCTCTCCCGAACACTCCCATACATGGCTGTACTACTTGTCACGGCATTATGACCGAAACTGGTTTTCATTCTGGTCCAGTCATTGGCGTCCTCATTATTTATGACTCGGGGATCAACGCCTATGGTACGGGAATCGAACATTTCAGCGACTCCATAGACCGCAGTACCTTCAGCGCGATAGACAAAGCACTCAAGAACGCCAACCGAGAAGGTGAAATTCCTGATCTTATCTTGCTGCATTCCACACCGGGTAACGAAGAAAAGGTGATGGCGGCTATCGATAAGAAATTTGGTACTGAAGTGCCAATTATTGGTGGCAGTGCTGCAGACAACCAGGTTTCCGGAAATTGGAGTATCTTCACCGAAGAGTCGCTGTCTATAAATGGTGTGTCTTTAACGGTAGTGTTTGCGTCTCAGTCCATCTATTCCTCTTTCAGCGCGGGTCATACGCCTACGCGGTATTCAGGCACCGTGACCAAAGTAAGAAACCGAATTTTGTTGGAGATAGACCACAGGCCAGCCGTCACCGTTTACAACGAATGGACTAATTTCCACTTAGATGGCAGTGATGATGGCTACATATTCGAAAAGTCGTCAGTCTACCCATTAGGCAGGAAAGTCGGCTCTTCTTACGATTACCCATATTTCAAATTGTCTCATTCGATCAGAGAGACGGAGTGTAATGGGATTGAGCTGTTCACAGACATCAGTGAAGGCGACACCATCTACCTGATGCAAGGGTCTAAGCAGCAGTTGATTAGCCGCGCCGCGAATATCATTCACTCCTCATACTACAACGACATGGATCTTGAAGAGAAACTAGGGGCAATCAATATCTTTTGTGCAGGCCCAATGTTGAACCTTAAACAAGATATGGATGAGGTTTGTGACCAAATAAATCAAGCACTTAATGGGCTCCCATACATATGTCCATTTACGTTTGGTGAACAAGGCAGGCTCTCCGGTGGCGAGAATGCACACGGGAATTTAATGGTATCGTCTGCAACGTTTTATAGGTTGAAAAAGTAATGGGTTCTGAAGGTCAAGAAGCGCTGCAAGAAGCACGTATTGAACTGCAAAAACTAAAAGCCCGTGAGCGAAAGCTGGCTGAAGAGAACAGGGTGATCTTATCAACCATCTCTGCGATCAGTAAGGCAAGTAACATATCTGAGATATTCTCCAGTCTCGAGTTCGTGCTCAAAAAATACATTAAGTTTGATGACTTTATCGTGGTATCAAGGGTAGGGAACGAAGGCAGTTTCAAAACCCTGCTAAGCAATAACAAAGTCTTCGAACAGATGAATTGGAGTGATTGTGGCAAGTTATCTCGAGTGATCAATGGAGAATGCGCAATCCTTTTTGAACCCAAGTCTCTGGGTGAATTCAATTCCTTACATCCCATTATCCTCGATCAAATCAACTCTGTTCTAATTACTGGTATCGATAGCGGACTAACACAATCCGTCATCATTTTTATCCACTCGAATACCAAGCACTTTAGTATTGAAACTAAGGCCACACTAAACCGTTTTCGACCGTTGATAGAGCGTGCTGTTTTCGATATTGAGAACAAAGAAAAGCTTGAAGCAACCGTTCGAGAACGTACCGCAGAGCTTGTCACAGCAAGAAAAGACGCAGAAAGAGCCAACAAGGCCAAGTCTGAATTCCTCGCGATGATGAGTCATGAATTAAGAACACCGCTAAATGCCATAATTGGCCTAATAGACACCCTAAAATCCACATCATTGAACGAAGAACAACAGTCTATACTGCTTAATATGAGCACATCATCTGAGCTATTGCTGGCAATTATCAGTGACGTATTGGATTTTTCTAAGATTGAATCTGGGTGTTTCTCGTTGGCTCCTCAATGGAGCAACGTAAGAGACACTGTAACTTTTGTATTATCTGAACAAAAGAAGACAGCAGACGATAAAGGTTTGCCGCTAACAGTAACTAGCGATATCCCTGAAGGTGAACTTCATTACATCGACCCAAGTCGCTTGGCACAGATCCTATTTAATTTGATCGGTAACGCGATTAAGTTCACTGAGCGTGGGCATGTCCATGTTTCTATAAAGTACCAGCAGAGCTCTTTCTATATAACGGTGGAAGACACAGGGATTGGCATTAGCTCGCAACAACTTTCGTCGCTGTTCAGTCCATTTGTGCAAGCTGATAGCACAATCACACGTAGATTTGGTGGCACAGGTTTAGGCTTGGCCATCACTAAAAGACTGGTTGAACTGATGCGCGGGCGCATATCGGTAAAGAGTGAGCCTGGAAAAGGCTCCAAATTCGAAGTACAGTTGCCAGTGCTTACTAGAGTTACGAATAATCTGGCTAACAAAGAAGACGAATCTTCACGAGAGTTAAGAAGCCGTTATTCAGTGTTAGTTGTCGAAGACAATCCAACGAATCAAATGGTGATAAAGTTAATCCTTACAAGACAAGGCCACGAGGTTTTCATCGCAAGTAATGGTGAAGAAGCGATTGGCTTTATTGAAAGAGGCAACGAATCAATAGACATTATCTTAATGGATGTGTCGATGCCGGTCATGGATGGATTAACCACAACCAAATACATGAGAGACGCAAACATCAAAACACCAATCGTTGCGCTAACAGCACACACATCAGTAGAAGACAAATGTTCGTGCTTAGATGTCGGCATGAATGATTTCGTGACCAAGCCAGTAAGAACTAAAGAGATCACAGAAGCAATTGATCGATTAATGCTTGAAGTCTAATAAACGTATTCTTAATCGAAGATTAGGAAATATGTTTATTAGGTATTTTATGGTAAATAGCCTTACTGTTAAATAGAACATCGATTTGGTAGATAAACAAGAGGCAGGGCATCGCACAAAGATACCTGCCTTATAAATACCAAACACCATTTAACATAATATACATAATACGCACTTAGACTAGTTTGATTTTGAGGGGCTTTCTGGGCTCACACAGAGCTTCTGAGCGTTATTTTTGTGTGTATCTATAATTCAACTTCTAGCGGTACGATGATTTTTCCATACTTTTTAAGCTCAACGCTATTAAAGT
>NZ_JBFSTZ010000025.1:0-27591 GCF_041467155.1 Vibrio sp. 10N.247.310.23
GTTCTCAATTTGATAAAAGCCGTGATTTCTCTGCTTGGCTAGGACTCGTACCAAAACAATATTCGACGGGAGGAAAGCCACGCTTAGGTCGGATAACCAAACACGGCGATAAATACTTACGAACACTATTAGTTCACGGAGCAAGGACCGTGATTGCCAACCTTGGCGACAAGCAAGATAAGCTAAGTCAGTGGTGTCGAGGCGTTCTAGAACGGAGAGGAATGAACCGAGCAATAGTGGCACTTGCTGCGAAAAACGCACGAATTATATGGTCGCTTTTACACAATCAAACAGAATATAAAAACTATGCTGCTTAAGTAAAAAGCTAAGCAACATAAAGAGTTAAACCCACCGGGTCATTGCAGACGCTAATGATGGAGATAGGTTAAGACCACTTGCGGAGAGCCTGTTAATGCGGCGGACACACTAGATGTCATCTAACGAATAAGGCACCGCAGTCGCGCAAAGTCATCAGGGCCACGACGTATGCGAATCGTCGATAAGTAGGCCGAATGTAGAGTGGCAGTCCAAAACCCGTCAACATAAGTTTAGCGGATGTTTGACAACCGGGGGAATCCATGTAGCCGCATTAAGGTGTGAGCAGCGCTTGGCTATACTTGAGCGAAGCGAAACTGCCAAGCGTTGCGAATCACTCTTAAATGCTTTGTTAACTGTGCGGTCAATGTGGCTTAAAGCAGAGTTGAGAGTTAAACGACTCAACAGGGTTGTGGTCACTGGTAGTTAGCTCAACACTACACTGTGACTTACTCAAAGCTTGTAGCACACCATCAAACTTCAAAATATACGATTCATCTTCTTTTGGAACAAAATCAGAAATGACCCCACACATAAGACTTCCGGAAGTAGCTGTTACCAAAAAGTGTGATTTATTCCCGGCAACAATTGGTAATGTTTTTGACTGTTCATTACCAAACATTGAAAATCCGCCGATTTCAATTGTATGCATCAGAGTTCTGTCACCTTCAATTTCCCACATGTCACATTTGCCTGCATTCTCTACATGCCAAAACCTAATCTGTATTCCAGCTAGCGACGCTCCATCCCCTTCCGCTTGAAGACTAAGTTGGGTCAAATTACCAGTATTTGTTGGTGATACATATTTATTTGCACAACCAGTTAAAAAGGCACCCAGAATAGGCACTAATAACACACTCTTTTTCATCCTTGATCTCTTTAAACAAAACTAACACTTCACACTTTTGCATATGAAAATGGGATGATAAAGCTCATAGTATTTGTTCGTGACTCAAAGCACAGTTAACAGCTATATTAGACAGAATAATTCTGCATTTTGTCCCCGAAACAATTCTGTCTAGTTTCCAAGACACACTACACTTAGTCTAATAACTCATTTAATAACATTATCTTACCTACTTATCTTCGTATCAAACATGACGAAAAGCAGAAATTTTCCATATAGTTTCTGCAAAATGCAGAAAACTCCCCAATATGTGAGTAAACCGCAGCTCGATAATGAATAGTCATATCTTTGAATATCGTGTTTTCAAACAAAAACGCCGACGTAATTGTCGGCGCTTAACTCTTGGTATTAATAGGTTAGAGGTAGTAACTACTTCGCCATGGTACTCAAAAACTCGGCTTCGAACTCTTCATCGGCTTCTCGGGTTAGACATTCCACCAGCCAATCGATGCTTTGATGGTCAAGCTTACTGTTCACCACGAAAGCTTGCTTTACGCCAGACTGACCCAGCTTGGCAGAGCCGTAGTTCTTGAATGATTTATTGCCGTGGTAATGGAGTGATTTGATCGCTTCTGCGTTAGGTTCTGGCAAGGCATCGAGGGTATTAGCAAGCTGAATCACCAACTCCATTGGGTTCTTAGAGGAAGATATTCGATACAGAAAACCGCCCTCTACTCTTTGGCGAACCCAATAATCAAAGCCGCTGCAATCCATCACCTTGTCACTGACCAGTGCGGCTTCGCTGTGATAGCCACACGGTTCAACCATCACTGGGGTATGTTTGAATTCTGGCTGACCTGATGCGGCATCGGTATGAGGCAAGATTAGTTCGCATGGTTTGCTGTCTTTGGCGGTGGGTGCGTTCCAGTGGATAGGCATGAAGACTTGTTCACGGCGCATCTCTTTGGTCACCACTAAGCGCGCTTGGCACTCCCCTTGTGCGCTGCGCACTTTCACCACAGGGTTAATAGTCGCGTGGTTGAAAGCATCTAGCCCAAACTCATCCAAGTTCAGTTCTGAAACGGTATCTGGGTGCATCGCAACAAAAGGCTCAGGGGTATGCTCACCTAAACCTGCCGCCAAGCCTGTGCGGCTCATGGTGTGCCATTGGTCTCGGATTCGGCCTGTGTTCATGATAAGTGGGAATTCAAGGCTGGTATCGGCAATCGGTTTGTCGTGCTCAACTGCAATAAACTGCGCTTTGCCTGATTCGGTAAAGAACTCACCATTGGTGAACATGCGCTGTTCGATGATCTCAGGTTGATACTCAAGTACTGGCCATTGCTGTGGAGTGAGTTCGCCATAGCCTTTTTCATCCAGTTGCGTGAGTCCAATTAAGCACAAGTCACGCGCTTTACCTGTTTCATTGCCGAGCGCTGTCATCTCGCAATACTCTTTAAAGATCTCACCTTCATGGCGGAACTCGAATTGCTCTTTGAATCCCATTTTTTGTGCGACTTCTTTTAGAATCCACCAATCGGGTTTGGCTTCCCCTGGGCTTGGTAACACGCGGCGCTGGCGTGAAATTCGGCGTTCAGAGTTAGTCACGGTGCCCGACTTTTCGCTCCACCCTTGCGCGGGTAGCACTACATCGGCCAAGCGAGTGGTTTCAGTATCGGCAATACAATCAGACACCACCACAAACGGGCACTTCTCTAATGCGGCTTTGATTTTTTCGCTATCAGGCAGGCTTACGACTGGGTTGGTTGCCATGATCCACACGGCTTTGATTTTGCCTTCATTCATGGCATCAAACAGATCAATCGCTTTTAAACCCGCATGTGTGGCTAAGCTGTCGGTTTGCCAGAACTCGCTCACCGTTTGGTGTGATTGCGGGTCACCAAATTCAAAGTGCGCCGCTAAGGTATTGGCTAAACCGCCCACCTCACGTCCGCCCATCGCGTTCGGCTGGCCCGTTACAGAGAATGGCCCCATACCCGGCTTGCCAATTTTCCCGGTGGCTAAATGGCAGTTAATAATGGCGTTTACCTTATCGCACCCTTGTGTCGATTGGTTCACGCCTTGGGAGTAAATAGTCAGCACCTTCTCGTTCGATGCAAACAAACTGTAGAACTGTTTTAGCTGCTGCTCTGTTAACCCTGTAAGTTCAGGAACACTTTTGTCGCCCCAGCCTGATTCGATATAACCTGACTCTGTATAACGGTAGTGAGTCGCAGATCGAATCGATTCAGTAAAGCCTTGGGTGTGGTTTTCTATGTAGTCTGCATCTAGCTTGTCGTTATCATCGAGGTAACCCAATAAACCATTGAACAATGCGACGTCTGAGCCTGATTCCAATGCCAAGTGAATGTCTGCGATTTCACAGGTATCGGTATAACGCGGGTCGATGACGATAACTTTCAATGCAGGGTTGGCTTGTTTCGCGGCTCTTAATCTTTGGAAAAGTACCGGGTGACACCATGCTAGGTTGGAGCCTGTAATCACGACGAGTTCGGCTTGCTCGAGATCTTCGTAGCACACCGGTACTGTGTCTGCGCCAAATGCTCGCTTATGCCCGACCACGGTTGAAGCCATACACAACCTAGAGTTACTGTCGATGTTGCCACTACCAATGAAGCCTTTCATCAGTTTATTGGCAACATAGTAGTCTTCGGTAAGCAGCTGACCAGATACATAGAACGCAACCGAATCGGCCCCATATTCTTCGATGGTTTGATTGAATTTGTCTGCGACCAACTGAGTGGCACTGTTCCAATCTAGCTCTTGTTTTTGCTCATTCTGAATATGAGCAGGCTGTGTAAGACGACCTAAAGGCGTGACGGTGTCGCCGAGCGCAATCCCTTTAGTGCATAGCTTTCCATAGTTTGATGGATGATCTTTATCACCACGCACTTCTAGTTTTCCTAACGATGTCGGTCTCGCTTCTATTCCACACCCTACACCACAATAAGCACAGGTCGATTTTATCCAGCCGCTGTTTGAATCGGTCATCCGTTTCTCACTCAATTATCCATAATTGTAATAACTAAAAATAAGCAAATAACACGCCACTTAATATCAGCTGATGAATAGCAAATAATTTCATCTAAAAACAACAACTTAATAAAAACACAAATATCAACAACGAACCAAACAGAACTTAGCCAAGATAAAAACTTAATTTTTGCACCATTTTGCAGAAAGTTGCACCACAAACGCTCATTTATATAAATCTAACAAAAATTTTACATACCACTTTAGGGGTAATTGCGTGCTACCTCTATTTTTTAAACCACTGAAAATTATAAGTTAATTTTTATTTAAATGAACGAACCGTAATCTGGCATCCTCCTTGCTCCACTAAAAACCAAGACTTAGAAAAAACATTTTTGTTTTTCTTGATGATTATGAATTGAGTGGAATCTCAACCCGGTATTCATCTGCTAACTACTAGAAATTAGATGCTAGTGATGGTGACGCCGAGAATAAGGAATGGATTATGAGCAAGAAGAAAATCGTCGTTGTTGGTAACGGCATGGTTGGACACAAATTTATCGACAACATCCTGCAATCAGAGAGTGATGAGTTTGATGTGATTACTTTTAGTGAAGAGCCAAGGCTGGCCTACGACCGTGTTCAGCTAACGGCTTACTTTAATGGTAAAAGCGCTGATGACCTGTCATTGACCAGTGAAGAATATTACCAAAGCAACGGCGTGAACTACTTGTTGAATCAGAAGGTTGCCAAGCTAGACACCGCCAATCAACAAGTCATCACTGAAAGTGGTCACGTTGAAAGTTACGACAAGCTAATCTTGGCGACGGGCTCTTTCCCTTTTGTTCCCCCTATTCCCGGTAACGACCAAGAACACTGTCACGTTTATCGCACCATCGAAGACTTAGACGCCATCGAGCTTTCAAGCAAAGGCAGCAAATCTGGCGTGGTGATTGGTGGTGGTCTGCTTGGCTTAGAGGCCGCAAACGCAGTCAAAAACCTTGGCTTAGAAACCCATGTGGTTGAATTTGCTCCACGCCTGATGGCCGTTCAGTTAGATGACGGTGGCGGCGCCCTACTGCGCAGAAAGATTGAAGACCTTGGTGTGCAAGTTCATACCGAGAAAGCGACCTCTGAAATAGTCGACGGAGAAAACGCTCGCTACCGCATGAACTTCGCAGACGGCACCCACTTAGAAACCGATATGATCGTATTCTCTGCCGGTATTCGCCCTCAAGATGAGCTAGCAAGAAGCTCTGATGTCGAGATTGGCGAGCGTGGCGGTATTGTGATCAACAATCACTGTCAAACCAATATCGACAACGTTTACGCCATTGGAGAATGTGCGCTTTGGGATAACAAGATCTTCGGCTTAGTGGCTCCCGGTTATTCAATGGCGAAAATCGCGGCTTCGCATATTGTCTCTGACGGTACTGACGACGCTGCATTTACGGGCGCAGACATGAGCACCAAACTCAAACTGCTTGGCGTCGATGTGGCCAGTATTGGCGAAGTACACGGCAAGACGGAAGGCGCTCAATCGTATACCTACAACGATGAAATTGAACAAGTTTATAAGCGCCTGATCATCTCGGCAGACGGCACAAAGATTGTCGGTGCCGTATTGGTCGGTGATGCAGAAGCCTACGGTACGCTACTGCAAATCAAGCAAAACGATATGCCCCTTCCTGAAAACCCATCGGTATTGATTTTACCTAACGTGGCCGATGATTCTGGCTCGGCAATGGGTGTTGAAGCTCTGCCAGACAGCGCAGTGATCTGTTCATGTTTTGATGTAACCAAAGGCGACATTAAAGAGGCGGTTTCTGCTGGCTGCACCACGATGGCTGCACTGAAAGAAACCACTAATGCTTCAACAGGTTGTGGCGGTTGTTCTGCCCTTGCGAAACAGGTTCTCGATAGCGAGCTAAGTAACCTAGGTGTAGAAGTCTCTAACGATATCTGTGAGCACTTTGCTTATTCTCGCCAAGAGCTTACCGACATCATCCGTGTCAACAAAATCAAGACCTTCGACGAGCTGTTAGATTCTCACGGCAACGGATTAGGCTGTACTGTGTGTAAACCGGCTGTCGGTTCGATTCTGGCTTCGTACTGGAACGATTACATCCTTGAAGATCAACATATCGAGCTGCAAGACACCAACGACATCTACCTTGGCAACATGCAAAAAGACGGCACTTACTCGGTGGTTCCGCGTATCGCTGGCGGTGAAATTACTCCAGATAAATTGATCGTGCTTGGTGAAGTCGCTAAAGAGTTCGACCTCTACACCAAAATCACGGGCGGTCAGCGTGTCGACTTGTTTGGCGCACAGCTTAACGAACTGCCTATCATCTGGAAAAAGCTGATTGATGCAGGTTTTGAAACTGGCCACGCCTACGGTAAATCGGTTCGTACCGTGAAATCTTGTGTAGGTAGCACTTGGTGTCGATACGGTGTCGACGACAGTGTTGGCTTAGCGATTCGACTTGAGAACCGCTACAAAGGCCTGCGTTCACCACACAAGATCAAGTTTGCGGTTTCAGGCTGTACTCGTGAATGTGCAGAAGCCCAATCAAAAGATTTTGGCATTATCGCCACCGACAAAGGTTGGAACCTCTACATCTGTGGTAACGGCGGTATGCGCCCTCGCCATGGTGACCTTTTCGCTACCGACCTTGATGAAACCACACTCCTTAAATACATCGACCGCGTTTTGATGTTCTACACACGTACCGCAGACCGCTTACAGCGTACATCGGTATGGATGGAGAACCTTGAAGGCGGCATCGAATACCTCAAGCAAGTCGTGATTGAAGACAAGCTCAACGTTGCTGAAGAACTTGAGGCCGATATCGCCCTCAACATCGAAAAATACCAGTGTGAGTGGAAAACCACCATCGAAAACCCTGAAAAGATGAAACGCTTCCAGCACTACATCAACAGCGAAGAAATGGACACTAGCCTGTCATTCATCAAAGAACGAGAGCAGCGTTTTCCTAAGCCGAGCTTGAGCTCTTCTTCCGATTCAAAACGCGATGAAAAGCTCGCTAAAGCAGACCAAATCGAAGTGACTGAGGTTTCATAAATTTCATCAGGTTCATCAATAAAAAAATAAAAACTCAATTTTAGACTAGGAGAAAGTCATGGAAAATTGGACAACCGTATGCAGCACCAGCGATCTAACCCCAAACGGGGGAATTTGCGCCAAAGTAGACGATAACCAAGTGGCTATTTTTTACTGCAAGCGCAGCGACACGCTTTATGGGCTCTCTAATTACGACCCTATCGGCAAGGCGAATGTGATGTCACGTGGTATAATTGGTTCATTAAGCGGAGAACCTTACGTGGCCTCACCCTTATACAAGCAGCATTACCACTTAGAAACTGGCGAATGTCTTGAACAGCCTGAGCTCAAGCTCGTGAAATTTGAAGTTCGCAAACAAGGAGAACAAGTTCAAGTTCTCGCACCACTTGCTATCGCCAGTTAACTAAACCGCCGACACCATCATGCAAACGCTTATTAGCGTGCGCAATTTCGGCACAGGGTTTATGCACATTAAAAGCGTTCTAAGTTCGGAAGTAACGCAGGTGCACAAACCGGGTAATTTTCCAGATTTAAAGGATTTAAACCATGGATAACACTAAATTTTCGCTGCTTTCATTTACGGGTAAGATGAAAACCTTACACCTAAGTTGGATGGCCTTTTTTATCACCTTTGTTGTGTGGTTCAACTTTGCCCCACTACTGCAAATGGTGAAAACCTCACTTGGTCTTTCTACTGAAGAGATCAAAACACTGCTTATTCTCAACGTTGCATTGACCATTCCGGCGCGTGTCGCCATTGGTATGTTAACCGACCGATACGGCCCAAGATTGGTCTACTCTTCGCTACTCGCGGTCTGTTCAATCCCTTGTTTTATGTTTGCTATGGCAGACTCTTTTATTCAAGCGGCGATTGCTCGTTTCCTATTAGGCTTCATCGGTGCAGGCTTCGTTGTCGGTATTCGTCTAGTGTCTGAGTGGTTCCCACACAATGAACTGGGTACGGCAGAAGGTATTTACGGCGGCTGGGGTAACTTCGGTTCAGCAGCGGCAGCATTCACGCTTCCAACTCTGGCTTTAGCGTTTGGTGGTGAAGACGGCTGGCGTTATGCGGTCGGTATTACCGGCGTAATGAGCTTAGCGTTCTCGTTTATCTTCTACAAAAACGTGTCAGATACACCAAAAGGTTCGACTTACTTCAAGCCTGCTCAAGTAACAGCAATGGAAGTGACATCAAAGGGTGACTTTTTCTTCCTACTTATTATGAAGATCCCTATGTATGCCGCTTTAGCGCTACTGACTTGGAAGCTATCACCAAGCAACATCAACATGCTGTCTGACATGGCGGTTTACTCTGTGTATGCAGGTTTGGCTGCGCTTTACGTGTACGAAGTGTCGCAAGTTTGGAAAGTAAACAAGAACGTATTTAAAGAAGAAGTACCAGAGATTCACCAATACAAGTTCAAGCAAGTTGCGGTACTTAACGTATTGTACTTCGCGACATTTGGTTCTGAACTGGCTGTGGTTTCTATGCTGCCACTGTTCTTCTCTGAAACCTTTGAATTAACACCGGTTCTTGCAGGTATGGTTGCATCGGCTTATGCCTTTATGAACCTAATGTCTCGCCCAGGTGGTGGTTGGATTTCAGATAAATTCGGTCGTAAACCAACACTGCTTATTCTAACGATTGGCCTTGCGGTGGGTTACTTCGCAATGGGTCAAGTCGACAGCACATGGCCTGTATGGCTAGCAGTTGTCGCGGCGATGGCGTGTTCTTTCTTCGTGCAAGCGGGTGAAGGTGCGGTATTCGCAACGGTTCCTCTAATCAAGCGTCGTATGACAGGTCAAATTGCTGGTATGACGGGTGCTTACGGCAACGTGGGTGCGGTAGTTTACCTAACTGTGTTGTCATTCGTGAGCTACCAAACATTCTTCTTAGTGATTGCTGCAACAGCGGTACTTGGCTTTGTGACTCTGCTGTTCATGGAAGAGCCTAACGGTCAAATCGCCGAAGTAAACGACGACGGCAGTGTCACGCTGATTAATGTTTCAAGCTAGGGTCTGTACTAATAAGCATTGATATTATTGAATCGGGAGAGGCACCTTAGCGGATACATCAATGCTAGGTGCTTCGTTCAAAGGCTCTAAGTTCACTAGGGCTTTTGTTCTTCCTAGGATGTTCTGTCAAGGAAGCAGGAAGAAGAGCAGTTAAGAAGAAGACAAGTTATGACAATTTCATTCAGCCAAGGGCAAGTCATCACGCCAGAATCCAACAACCAGTTAACGCTTAAGTTTGGTGGTTATTCGAATCAAGGCGTACGTGATGAAAACCAAGATGCCATCATTGTAAAACACCCTAAAACTCGCGCAGAGCAAGAGTTGAAAGGCAGTGTTGCCTGTATTGCAGACGGGGCAAGTTGCAGTGAATACGGCCAGAAAGCCAGTCACACCAGCGTGATGCAGTTTATCGACGACTATTACGCAACTCCCCAAAGCTGGAGCATTCAACGTTCGGCGCAAAAGGTCTTAACGTCCCTCAATTCTTGGCTCTTCAACACGTCTGTTTCTAATATTCATCCCGCACAACAAGTGAACCACAATGCCCTCGTTTCGACGTTCAGCAGCGTGATATTAAAATCAAACACCGCACATATATTCCACGTTGGCGACAGCCGCATTTACTTACTCAGAGATGGAGAATTACGCCAACTGACCCGCGACCACACGCGTAAAAATATGGGACAGAAGCATTATCTTACACGCGCCTTAGGCATGGACAACCAACTCAACGTTGACTATCAAACCCTGCCTATCAAGAAAAACGACTGCTTTATCCTGACATCTGATGGCGTGCACGAGTTTGTCTCTCCCAACACCTTCAAAGAACACATCGATAAACCCGGAGCGGATTTCGAATACGCAGCGCAAACCATCTGTAACACCGCTTTAAGCCACAATAGCTCAGACAACGTGAGCTGCTTGATTGTGCAAGTCAGCCATCTGCCTAAACCTTCGCTGATTGAATTCCATGAGAAGCTGGCTAAACGGGCAATCCCACCCGCTTTAAAGCTCGGGCAAAGTATCGACAACTTCATGGTACTTGAGGTGTTGTATGCAGGTTCAAGAAGCCATGTGTATCGTGTGATGCAGAAAGAGACACAAACCGAGTTCGTGCTGAAAGTCCCTTCCGTTCAATATCACGATAGCCCTTCGCAACTCAGAGCTTTCTTTAATGAACAATGGGCGGGGATCTTGTTAAAAAACAAGAGAGTAATGAAGGTTTACCCGACGCCAGAGAACTCGCAATTCTTATACCAAATCTGCGAATGGGTAGAAGGTATCACCCTAAGACAATGGATGTACGACAACCCAAAACCGTCACTCAATGAAGTGCGCGACATATTAGAAAAGATCACTCAAGGCATTCGAGTATTACAACGTGCAGACATGGTGCACCGAGACTTAAAGCCCGAGAACATCATGATTCAACGTGATGGTGAGGTAAAAATCATCGACCTTGGTGCGGTATTAGTGAGAGGCCTTGAAGAGGGAGAGCTCACTGACAAGGACGACACACCATTAGGCGCGGTCAATTACATTGCACCCGAGACCATCAAGCACAACAGCGCGACCACCAGCTCTGATCTGTTCTCTATCGCTGTAATCGGCTATGAGATGCTAACCGGTGAATTACCCTACTCTGAAATGACCGCACAATCGCTTAAGCAATCTCGTCACCATCAATGGGAATACCAACCCATCACACAGAAACGAGCTGACTTACCAAGCTGGGTGGATTTGGTATTACAAAAAGCCTGCGCGGAATCACCAAGCGAACGTCATCAAGTGTTGGGGGATTTTGTCGCTGACCTTTACACACCAAACCAAAGCTTGGTGAAAAGCAAAGCCAAGCAACCTTTGATAAACCGAAACCCGATCCAGTTTTGGAAAGTGTTGGCTTTGTTGCTCGGCATTGTTGCGGTCGTAGAACTGGGGTTATTGTTAAACCCAAGCTAGATACGTTTACGAATTAGCCTAATATAACCGCGTTTAGCCTCGTTTCACTAAGCTTCTTGGCACGAGTTCAATGCCAGCTTGGTAACGCTTAGCCGATGCATTCAGCGCCAAAGCAAAAGCGCTGTCGGCAATTACTTCAAACTGCTGAGGCAGTGAATGGACTTTAAAAGGCAAGAAGTCGAGCAGTCGGTTATCACCAAAGGTTGCCAGTTTTACTTGATTAATCAGCTCTGGCTTTTCAACCATCACATCCAACACACCCTCTAACAAAGTGTAAGACATAGTCACAATCGCATCAGGCACCGTGCCTTTAGCTATCCAGTCTTCAAAAACCTCGCGCCCTGATTCTCTATCAAAGTGTTCTCCATAACCCACTACCATCGGCTTGTTTTCTGCTAGCCTTGTTTGTTGAGTATGTGCTTTATTCGCCGCTTCAAAACCCAGCTGACGTTCACGTGAAATGTTCAGGTCAGGTAACGCACCGATCAAGCCAACACTATGAATGCTGTCATCGAGAATCGAGTGGGTCAGTTCAAATGCAGCCTCGAAATCTTCACTGATCACGCAAGCAAAGTGCTCATCGTCTAACGGACGGTCAATCGCAATTACTGGGGTACCTGAGTTTTGCAGTTTCAAGTAGAACTCGTTGGCGTCTGGCATTGAGCTCGCCACCAGCAAAGCATCAATACGACGACTGACCAAAGCTTCAGCGACCTTTCGCTCGGTTTCAGCGTCATCATCTGAACAGCCAATCAAAATCTGATAGCCCACTTTACGTGAGTTCTGCTCTATCAATTTTGCTAAACGCGCGTAACTGCTGTTTTCCAGATCGGGAATAATCAAACCAAATGAACGGCTATTACCAGCGCGCAGCGACGAAGCAGCATGGTCTGGTCGGTAGTTATACTCTTCCACCACTGCCATGACTTTCTGCTGTGTCTTTTCACTGATTCTGTATTTCTGCGCCTTGCCATTAATCACATAGCTGGCTGTGGTTTTCGACACACCGGCTAGTTTGGCAATCTCATCTAGTGTCATATGGGTGACCTGTATTTTGTGCGTAGGATCATATAACCAATCTTCTGATCCTTGGATTAGTTGAATTATATGCTGAATCGATTCAGTATAAAAGCTGAAAGGATTCAGCAAAATCTGAAAAGTGACTTCAATCATCTTTTTGAATGGATTGAGCGTCATTTGTCGTGATTCAGCTTCTTGTTGTTAACGAAACTGAAATTACGACACGCAGCAAAACTATTTTGAAAACCAAAATCGGCTTTGCTGAATTTTTTTACACTGAATGATGAACCGATTCAGCCAAAGTAAAACAAAGAGTTAAGCAACGAGTTAAGCTCCATAAACCTTGCTCTAGACTGAATCGTAGCGATACACAAATTCTCAAGCGATACGCTAAAGAGGCACCATGCTTAAATTATCAAAATCTGACATCACTCTAGGCCAAACTGCCGAAGACAAATTCAAAGCTATCCAAAACATTGCTGGCGACCTAACCGCGAAAGGCTTAGTTGACTCTGGTTACGTTGAAGGAATGTTGAACCGTGAAAACCAGAACTCTACGTTCCTAGGTAACGGCATCGCGATTCCTCACGGCACAACGGACACGCGTGGCCTAGTAAAAGAGACAGGCGTTGCGGTACACCACTTCCCTGAAGGTATTGATTGGGCAGACGGCAACCGTGTTTACGTAGCAATTGGTATTGCAGCGAAATCTGACGAGCATTTAGGCATTCTTAAGCAGCTAACGAAAGTGCTAGCGGCTGACGGCGTTGAAGAGAAATTAAAGCAAGCGAAATCAGAAGACGAAATCATCGCCCTACTTAACGGCGAAGTTCAGCTAGAAGCAGACCTAGACGCTTCTTTAGTTCAGCTACTATTCCCTGCGAGCGACATGGTTCAAATGTCTGCAGTTGCGGGCGGCCTACTTAAAAACACAGGTTGCACAGACAACGCATTCGTTGCTGACCTGGTAACGAAAACACCAACTCACCTAGGCCAAGGCCTGTGGTTGTTGGGCAGCGACAAAGGTGTAACTCGCACTGGCGTATCTTTCGTTTCAACAGCCAACCATTGTGAATACGAAGGTACACCAGTTAAAGCATTGGTCGCATTTGCTGCTTGTAACAGCGCGCACCAATCTATTCTGGCAAACCTAAGCAAGATGGTTTTCGAAGGTAAACAGCAACAACTGCTAGCCGCTGACGCAGCGCAAGTGATTGGCCTTCTGAAAGGTGAAGCGGTTTCTACAGCCTCTCAAGACGATGACAACTGCGCAGTATTCAAAATCAAAAACGCACACGGCCTACACGCTCGTCCGGGTGCAATGCTAGTTGCTGAAGCGAAGAAGTTTGAATCAACGATCCGCGTTTCAAACCTAGATGGCGACGGAAAAGAAGTGAACGCGAAGAGCTTGATGAAAGTCATCGCGCTTGGCGTTAAACACGGCCACCAGCTTCAGTTTGTTGCTGAAGGTGAAGATGCAGCACAAGCACTTGAATCGATTGGTAAAGCTATCGCTTCAGGCCTTGGCGAAGGTTAAGGAATCGATATGTCTGATAAACAAATCAAAGCCGTTACCGTTACGCTAAACCCTGCTCTCGACCTAACAGGCGCTATCGACGCACTTAATGTGGGCTCAGTGAGCCTAGTAAACAAAGGCTCTCTGCATGCAGCGGGCAAAGGCGTAAACGTAGCGAAAGTACTTTCAGAGCTTGGCGCGAAAGTGACCGTAACAGGTTTCCTTGGTCGCAATAACGAAGAAGCGTTCTGCCAACTGTTTGAGCAGATGGGCGCAACTGACCGCTTCATCCGTGTCGACGGCGCGACTCGTATCAACGTGAAATTGGTAGAAAATTCAGGCCAAGTAAGCGACATCAACTTCCCAGGTGTTCCTGTTGATGCTGACGCGATTAAAGCGTTCGAAGAAACCCTATTAGAACTTGCTGAAACGCACGATTACTTCGTAATTGCAGGCAGCTTGCCACAAGGTATCTCCCCTGAACTTTGCGCTTCTTGGGTTCAACGCTTACATGATTTAGGTAAGAAGGTGCTATTTGATAGCAGCCGTGACGCACTTAAAGCCGGTATCAATGCGCAACCTTGGCTGATTAAGCCAAACGACGAAGAGCTGTCTCAGCTGTTCAATGCAGAACTAACCACACGCGACCAATGCCAACACGCAGGCCAAGCCCTAAGTGAAAAAGGTATTGAAAACATCGTGGTGTCACTTGGCGCAGAAGGCGTGATGTGGCTAAACCAAGGTGAATGGTTACATGCTCAACCACCGCGCATGCAAGTAGTAAGCACGGTAGGCGCAGGCGACACCTTAGTTGCTGGCCTATGTTGGGGTCACATGCAACAGATGCCAAAACCAGAACTTATTAAATTCGCAACCGCCCTATCTGCTCTAGCAGTTTCACAGGTAGGCGTGGGCATCACCAGCCAACAAGAGCTGGATTCAGTACTACAAAATATCCAATTACAGTCGCTTAGTGCTCCAACTAGCCAGTTAGACACAAGCAAATAAGACAAAAGGTTTATTATGAATATTACCATTATCACAGCTTGCCCTAGTGGCGTAGCAAACAGCATCATCGCCGCAGGCTTGTTAGAGCAAGCGACAAAAGCACTGGGTTGGAACGCCGCTATTGAATGTCAATCAAGCGTGCTACCTGACTCAACCGTATCGCAAGACACTATCGACAGCAGCGACGTTGTGGTTATCGCAGCCAACACCAACGTTGATAAAGCGCGCTTTGTCGGTAAGAAAGTGTACCAAGCAGCTATCTCTGAATGCACTGCGGATGCAAAAACATTCCTAGAGAAAGCGGTAGCAGAAGCAACAGTACTAGACGCATCTCAAGTTGAAAGCACTGTTGAAGTGACTGGTACCTCTCCAAACTCTTCTACAACAGCAAGCACAGGTAGCAAAAAAATCGTAGCGATTACCGCTTGCCCAACTGGTGTTGCACACACCTTTATGGCAGCTGAAGCGCTTGAAGCAGAAGGCAAACGCCTAGGTCACCAAATCAAAGTGGAAACTCGCGGCTCTGTAGGTGCGAAAAACCAACTGACAGACCAAGAAATCGCAGACGCTGATCTAGTTATCATCGCAGCAGACATCGACGTTCCTCTGGATCGTTTTAACGGCAAAGCGCTGTACAAAACTACAACAAGCCCTGCTTTGAAGAAAACAAAGCAAGAGATGGAAAAAGCATTCGCAGAAGCTAAACCATACCAACACACAGCGTCTTCAAATTCAGCGCCTGCTGACGAGAAGAAAGGCGTATACAAGCACCTGATGACAGGTGTATCTCACATGCTTCCTGTGGTTGTTGCGGGTGGTTTGATCATCGCACTCTCTTTCGTATTCGGTATCGAAGCGTTTAAAGAAGAAGGCACACTGGCAGCAGCACTGATGACTATCGGTGGTGGTTCTGCATTCGCACTGATGATTCCTGTTCTTGCTGGTTTCATTGCATTCTCGATTGCCGACCGTCCGGGTCTGGCTCCAGGTCTAATTGGCGGTATGCTGGCTAGCTCAACGGGCGCAGGTTTCCTAGGTGGTATCGCGGCAGGTTTCATTGCAGGTTACGCAGCGAAATTCATTGCCGACAAGGTTCAACTTCCACAGTCCATGGAAGCCCTCAAGCCAATCCTGATCATTCCGTTTATCGCGAGTTTGTTCACTGGTCTTGTGATGGTTTACATCGTAGGTGGTCCTGTTTCTGGCGTAATGAGCGCAATGACAGACTTCCTAAACAACATGGGTACGTCTAATGCGATTCTTCTAGGTGTGATTCTAGGCGCAATGATGTGTTTCGACCTTGGTGGTCCGGTAAACAAAGCCGCTTACACATTCGGTGTTGGTCTACTGGCTTCGCAAACTTACGCACCAATGGCGGCTATCATGGCAGCAGGTATGGTTCCAGCTCTAGGTATGGGCCTTGCGACTTTCCTAGTGAAAGACAAGTTTGAAGCAGGCGAGCGTGAAGCAGGTAAAGCATCATTCGTTCTTGGCCTATGTTTCATCTCTGAAGGTGCAATCCCATTCGCAGCGAAAGATCCAATGCGTGTTATCCCAGCTTGTATGGCAGGTGGTGCACTAACAGGTGCTCTATCAATGATGTTTGGTGCACAGCTAATGGCTCCACACGGCGGTCTATTCGTACTACTGATTCCTGGCGCTATCTCTCCAGTACTTATGTACCTAGTAGCGATTGCAGCAGGTACGCTAGTAACAGGCTTTGGCTACGCAGCACTTAAAAAGATGAGCGGCTCTAAAGTAACGGCAGAGGCTTAATCCCCCTACTCTGGTTAACGGTTCAGCCCGATAACCAGAGGCTCTTGATAACCGGTTTCTTGGTAAAACGGCTCCTTAAAACAAAGGCTCCTCATTTGAGGAGCCTTTTTATTGTTCATGTATTTTCCGGTCGGAATGAGTTAAGTGCAATATTGGTATATTTGATTAGCTAGTAAGCGTTTCTTCAAAGACACCCAATTCACGACCAAGCCAGATCGCTCGTACTGTGTGATCCAAAGTTTCTTCACCGCCAGTTACAGGGTGAATAAGCACCGACATATCACCGCGTTCTTGCTCAAGCCATTCAACAATGCCCGACTCTTTGTTCGCAAAGTGAATCTCAAACATTGGCATCTTATGTGGACCAACCAAACGCTGTATTAATGGGAAAACCTCTAATACATCTTTACGTTCCGCTAAAATTTTCTGACGCAGTGTTTCTGCTTGCTCTGCAAATCGCAGAGGGAAATAGATATGACCGTGGTACATGGCACCATCCTTTAGAATTATGATGCGAACAGTTTAACCTGCTTTCTCTAGCAAGGACAGTCAACCAATGGCAGCCAAAGTATTAAACATCATGTAGAAGACTGATCTAGCTGAAATTTCTAGAGCATTCCAACAAAAACGCCACACGTAGTTTCAGTGTGGCGTTTGTTTTTAAGCTATAAAATGCTTTAGCAATAATTAGCGTTAGTAAATTGAATCAACATTCAAAGGACTGTTGTTTGGTTTCTCTAGTTTTAATTGTTCAACCGCACTAAGACCTTTAGAGCTAATTCCGCCACTATAAGACTTAGAGCCATCAGCATTAGTCATGGACGTTTCGCCCACGTTCCAAACTTCAAAGAAGTCACTTAAGTCATAGTTTGAAACATAAGAAGCGCACACCATCATTAGGTCTCCACCAGAAAGCCCAGTCTCGCTAGCACTACAATAGTTCGTATTCGAGTCGCCTTCTCTATCACCTCGAGCTTTACGGTGCATAAGTTTGAACATGTTCCAGCCTTCATCTTCACCATACACATCAGATTGGCTTGCGCCGCGTGTATACCAATCATCAATTGCAAAGTTCGATTTTGCCCAGATTTTTAGCTGACCAAACATAACTAATCGTAAACCTGCATCACCATGTGACCACGCATGTTCATTATTAAGCTCTAGCCATTTAGGTGCTTTCTTAATATCCGATTTAATACGATCCATTTCAGGGTTTGCATTGCGCCCCTCTAACTCCTGCATATACAACGCAAGAAGGTTATTGGTCACTTCTGTACTACCAGCCGCAAGGAAAGGAGCTGATGCTAAGTTGTGACCAACTTCATGCCACAACAACCAATCGTTCACAGGGTTGGTTGGAATGTATGTCCGATTTGCGTTAAAGCTTGAATTCATCACTGGGTAGCCAGAGTGAGCAGCGCCAATCGAAATCTGCACGTCATTCACAAAACGATGGCGGAACGCATTCAGTTCTGGATAAGTGAACCTACGGTGTAAACCAGTGCTTTGTTTCTCATCACGCCCGTAGAAGTCACTTGCCGCTTCAGCGAATCGATTCATATCTGTTGCGAATTGGTTCAAATCAGCGGATTCTAGATTCCTGATTGGTGTAGTGTAAATAAATGAACCCGTATCGATTTCTGCAATTGGTGCGTCTGCCGATTGAATAGTGTTAATCCACTGTCCCTCTTTCCACCAAGCCGCTTTTAACGCGCCATCAATGCTAAACGAGACTTCACCAAGCTCTTTTACTTTCGGTTGAATGTAAATAAGGCCACCATATGGAACCTTGAAAGTTAAGCTCGAACCATTGTAGTCAAAGCTGGTTTGCATACGTGGAGGGCGTTTCAAACTCGTTTCGTGATTCGGCTTACCTGTAAGATCATCCGCGATCATCACAGTAATCGTAGCTGCCACGCCATCTTGAATGGTTACTTCTTGTAATTGAGGTGCCCACAGACCTGTCGATTGATTGTTTCCTGCCGAATACGTCACCGCTTTACCGTTGGTCTGAACCATTACCGTACTTGACGAAGATGCCCCCGAAGTTCGACCCGGATACATTGTGGTATCAACAACGATTTCATGATCCCAGAATGAGCGCCCCAACATAATACGAGTCAGAGGTTTCTCCATGTAATTTAATGGATAGCTAGGATTCAACTGCCCAGATAACTCACCTTCGCCATGAATCATTCCATTAGCGACTAACGACGCTTTTAGGTCAACAGGACACTGTGCATCCATTGTGTCTGTTTGATGTAAGTCTTCGGTATAACAGTTAAGGAACTGAACAGCCTGCTTGAACCCCAACTCATCTTGTATTTCTGTTTCAAAATGGTATGCGTTGTCATTCCACATCCAAACAGACAGGTTATCAAACGCTTGATTCAATTCGCTGTTAGACAGACGCTTACCTTGAGTACCTTTTGTTCTATAGTAAATTTCATGCTCATAAAGCGCCGTAAAGTTAGTGCCCAAGTTCGCCGCTTTAACCATGCTACCAACAACAGCTTCACTTACTTCATAGCGATCAAAGTCTGCGCGATGATAAGCACCACGAACAGTAACACCGTCTCCAGAACGAGTCTCAATACAGTTAAATTCATATTCATAATCGTTTGTACAAAGATCAGTTCCAACAAATGCAGATTGCAGTTCTTTGATCGCCGCTTCACGCTCTTCTGCCGATTCAACAAAGATACGTGCGGATTTTTTCTCCATTACTGTTACACCAGACGCATCAAGCACTGGCTTCCCTTCAGCGTCTAACTTAGTAACCTCATAAGTCGGGATCTCAAACTTAATCTTGGACTCATCTTTGATCCACTCAACCGTACCATCTTGATTTACCGTGAATGGAGGCTCTCCTTGGTTATCTTGAAAACGCTCAAGAACCACCATTTCCTTTTGACTCTTCACGTGAAGATTAGGATAAGGTGCTTGGCAGTAATAAGAGCTACCGCAGAAAGCTTGGTTTGTCGGGGTAACGTTTTCACCACCAAGAGATACACCTACGGCATCTGCCAAGCGTCCAACAGGTTCAGGATTAGTCGTTTGAATCGCATCCATAAACAAGATATTGCCACCGTCATTAACATAGTTAATAAGAGCCGTAATATCGTCTTGGTTTAAGTTCGGGTTATCCAAGTCAGCAACAAACTGGTTAGTCATGCCATCTTGAACCAACTTAGGTGGGTATGCCTGAAGGATCAAAATCGGCGTATTACTCGCATCCAAATCATCAAAGTCACCTGAACCACGCTTTTCTACTGACGCAAAACCATACTGAGGACTAACAAAAAACGTGTACTGCTTACCCATTGTGGAGTGGTGATAAGCCGAATAGGCTTGGTCAATATTGGTCACTGCATTCATCCCAGCAATAGGCAAACCATTATTGAACCACTCAAACAAGTTCGAGAAAAACAACCTCATGCTGCCTTGGTCATCATGTAGTAGGTTTTCAAACGTCGAAACAGTGCACTGTTGTTTGTTGCTGTCGATATGTAATGTGCGATTAGCCCAATAATTCTCTGGGCATGACAGAATACTTGGATATAAGCCATTGCCCATGAACACGACCTTACCTTTGCCTATCTCGCCTGCAGTAACGAATGGGAAACCATAAGTCGCGTTGTCTTCAGAGACTAAAGGAATCGGAGGCATCGAGATGCTTGGGTGTTGTGCGATGTAAGGCTTACCTTCACGAGTCCAAGCCTGTTGCTCACCAAAGTAAAGCTCACGGTTTTTATCAGTTCTTGGCATCACCACAGGGAATGCTCTGTTCGATATGTTCAGAGCTCGCATACCACGGGTATACCCCGTCGCACCGTAAAAGCTACCATTGTCATTGAAGACATGGAATTTGGTGACGTTGTGGAAGATTTGCTGCAGAGACTCTGTTACATACTGACCAGAATTCATAGATAAAACGGCAGGTTGACGAACATAATCCATAAACTGAGGCGTTTGGCGCAGCTGCTCATCAATGACTGCCGTTAACCCTTGGCTAAACTGACCAACAAACTCATTAGGAAGTTCGAAGTCTGTACCCTCTATCAGCCCCCCATTTGGCAGAGTTAGGTTGATCAACTCATTTATAACGTTAGGGTAATTTGAAAAGGTATCTTGGACTTCTTCAGATATCTCATAATAACTTACATGATCAACCGCATAGCGCTCTAGTAATGACTGGATATTCGCTTTCTCAACCACATTATTGGTCACATCAGACAATTTATAAGCAACCTGATTACCCGTAATGGAGCCAAACTCAAACGTATCAATACCAAAAACGATTCTGTCGCCCCACAGGTACTCAAAGACTCCCTCTTCATCCGTCACGCCCGTCGCGTTAGCCGAAAAGAAACTGATCCCAGAAATCGGCGTACCATTAGCGTCTGTAAGCTTACTGCGAGTTAACACCTTACCTTCAACACTTGGCTTATAAGCATAGGTAGACTCCGCGTCTGCAGAAACAAAACCAGCGTTAAGGTTATTGTCCGCATTAGGGTCAACCGCAGGAACAACAGTTGTGTCTACGTGTGAACTAGGAGCCTTACCTACTTCATCTGTAGACTCCTCTTCTTTCGATGAAAAGTACGCATCGACAGCATCTTGATCATCAAGCTGCGAGAACACATCCTCAATATCAAAAGCATCCAGCTCTTTTAGACAGATAGCACTTTCAGTCTCACAAACATCAATTGATTCGAGTACCTTGGTAACGTTGTCTCCATGTAATTCTGTCAACTCAAATGCCGCATGAAGCGCATCATTTGAAATCGTGCTTTCTGTGACTTCGGGGAAAGGAGCCGTGAAATCACCTAAAGTAAGGTGACCCAAGGTACAACTAAAACTCACGCCTTGTTTTACACTGAACGTTCCGTTTTCAAGATGAATGCCGTCACAGTACACATCTCCAGAAACAAACGCCCCGCTCGACAACAGTGAACCGATGTAAGTTGTTGGGGGAATAATGTCAGTCGGCGGAAGAATATCCGTTGGTGGAACAATATCTGTCGGAGGAAGAATGTCCGTTGGTGGTACAATATCTGTTGGAGGAGCCGTATCAGGGCCACCACTATAGCTTAGTGAGTCGTGATTACACCCTAAAAGAGCCGTGGATATGATAGCCAACGCAATTAAGTTTTTTTTCATTGAGCGAAGTTAATCGTAATTTAAAGTGGACCGTTATCTTATAGATTTACTCCACCTCGATGACTATTGTTTTTTGTCTTAACCACAAAGACCATTACTCATAAGCGATTGAATAAGAAAAACAAAATGATAATTGAGACTCTCATTCCAATTACAAAACCTCTCCCTACCTTAAAACGGAAAAACGCCATATCTCGATTGAGATATGGCGTTTCAATTAGCCATTAACATTAAGACCGATAGGGTATATCTGCCAAAAACACGTTCAAAAAAGAACTAAGGCTTAAGCTTTAAAACTCGATCAATGTCTTCCGCAGAGTGGCGCTCTGGTACTTGCTCCCACTCTTCGCCAAATGAACGATTAACCACTCGGCCGCGTTGGAAACCTTCACGCGCTTCTAGCTGCTTCGCCCAGCGCACAACGTTGGTGTAAGACTCAACTTGTAGAAATTCGGCTGCGTCGTAAATTTTGCCAAGTACTAAGTTACCGTACCAAGGCCAAATCGCGATATCTGCAATAGACAGCTCTTCACCCGCAACGAAAGTGCTGTTAGCAAGTTGCTTGTCTAACACATCTAGTTGACGCTTAGCTTCCATTGCGAAGCGGTTAATTGGGTACTCTTGCTTTTCATCCGCGTAAGCGTAGAAGTGACCAAAACCACCACCTAGGAATGGCGCAGAACCTTGTGCCCAGAACAACCAGTTAATGGTTTGTGTTCTTGCTGCCCCTTTTTTTGGTAAGAAGTGACCAAATTTTTCTGCTAGATGCATCAAGATAGATGCCGATTCGAATACATTCACGTCTTCGTCACCAGACTTGTCGACAAGTGCTGGTATTTTGGAGTTTGGATTCACGCCAACAAAGCCAGAAGAGAACTGATCAGCCTCACCAATGTTGATCAAGTACGCATCATATTCAGCTTCTTTAACACCCGCCGCTAACAACTCTTCCAGCAAGATAGTGACTTTTTGACCGTTAGGTGTGCCAAGAGAATACAATTGAAAAGCATGGTCACCAACAGGAAGCTCTTTATCAAAGCGAGCTCCAGATTCAGGACTATTGATGTTTGCCCACTTGTTACCACCAGCAGTATCGTTAACCCAAACTTTTGGCGGAGTGTATTGTTCTGACATGATATTTCCTTATTAATATAGGGTCTCACAAACTGATATTAGGTCACATGCCTGCGGTTAAAACCCCTGAATACGATTTATTTTCAAACTGTTAAGCATGGCTTATTCCAGAAAGACATAACCCGCTTAAGCGTTAGTGTGTAGAAGGTAAGTCTGTATTCAAACTTCAATCTAATATCGATAAGTCCACTGCATCATTTAGCAATGATTTTACGAACGACATACCGACAGCTTCAAGAAAGCTGTGATAAAATCGGGATATTACAATTGATAAGGATTTGGCAATGTCTTCTGATTTCACAGGTTCGAGTGCAGCGTATGCTCGCCAAGAGAAAGGCTACCGCGAAAAAGCACTAAAACTGTACCCTTGGGTTTGTGGTAAATGTGCGCGCGAATTTGTTTACTCAAACCTCCGAGAGCTTACCGTTCACCACGTGGATCACGACCATACAAACAACCCTGAAGATGGCAGCAACTGGGAGCTACTGTGCCTGTACTGTCACGATCATGAGCATTCAAAATACACTGACCATGAGCGTTATGGTGTGGATGCAAAAGCGAGTTTAGATGATCATCAGTCAGCGACACACAACCCGTTCGCCGATCTCGCTAAGATGATGAAGAAATAACACACCTTCAGAGTAGTCTTTGGTAGATGGTAACTGCTAGATAATAGATACATAACAAGTAACCCCAGTATGTCATCATACTGGGGTTTCTTTTATCTGCCGTCATAACCAAATAATAGAGTTCAGGTAGGCAGGATCAAAAAAGCCTTCCGAAGAAGGCTTTTTAAGAATCAAATCGAATTATGCTGCCGCTTGCTTGCGAGACTCTTCTACCTTCTTAGCGCGTTGTTTTAGCGTCAATTTATCGCGGTATGCAAACCAAACGTAAGACACAACCACTAAGAAGAACAGGTATGACAATGAGAAAATGAACGGCGATTGAATGATATCGTTCGAGATACCCCAAGAAACACCGATAACAGTCACTGCAATTTTCGCAAAAAAGCCACACATCAATAGCACTAATGCCAACTGTGGGAAACGCGTACTGCGGAATGCAAGCCAGTAGCAACTACCAACTGCTAGAGCCGCAACATAGAAGCCGAATAGGAAAGAGTGAATATGGTCAGCTGCCGCTACACCACCAGAAATTGACATCAATAAAATTAAAAACAGTTTCATAATACTCGCCTCACCATAAGTTGGAAACGCATCCTTTCAAATTTGGAATCTCAGTTTGCATACTATTTTCCCACTTTTTACGGACAACACAACCCCTCCAATCGAACAAAATGTAAGCAAAAGTACTAACAAAAATCACCCTTAACAATTGCTTAACATTCTGTTTTTAATAAAACTCCGTTACTCCTTGTCTCATATGAACAAAGCGCTGTTACGATTTATTTTGTTACACAAATTTAACCTTGGAAATTAATTAAAATTATTTGTAACTCTGTGATATCCGCACGCAATACGCGTCTATTCAAAAACCATCACCTCAAAATCCCTGAAATAATAAGAAGACAGAGCGAAAAAGAACAAAATAGAGAGGTGTTAAAAACATTTCAAAAACCAATGAAAAACAACTTATTAACAAATTGAATTTAATTTACCAAAAATGGAAAAAGAGATTCCAATCACATTTTAATTGGTTATAATCCGCGCTCTTTTGCGCTATCTGTTGATAAACGCAAACTAATTTTGAAGAAACAATCACAATAACCCGTCTTTAGTTAAGTGGCTCTCCACTAACCGATGACAAAACTGAGAATAAAAATGAGCAAGATTGATAAAGCAACACGTATCCTGCTAGCAGGCTTCTGTATCAACCTTTGTCTTGGCATCCTGTATGCTTGGAGTGTATTTAACAAAGCGCTAGTAACTGAAGCTGGTTGGAGTGCTGCTGAAGCATCTTCACCTTACGCTATTGCAACTATCACATTCTCTGTTTGTCTTCTTGTTGCGGGCATCCTACAAGACCGTATGGGTCCACGTAAGATCCTTATCCTAGGTACAGCGCTTACAGGCCTAGGTATGATTGCTTCTGGTTTCGCTACAACGCCTATGATGCTGAACATCACGTTCGGTATTATAACAGGTGCAGGTATCGGCTTCGGTTACGCATGTCTGTCTCCATCAGCAATGAAGTGGTTCCACTCTTCTAAGAAAGGTATGGTTAACGGTCTTATCGCAGCAGGCTTCGGTCTTGCGGCTATTTACCTAGCACCAGTAACTTCTGCGCTAATCGACAGCATGGGTATCCAAACTAGCTTTATGATTCTTGGTGTTGGTGTACTTGCAATCGCAGTACCTCTAGCAGCAACAATCAACAACCCACCAGCGGATTACACGCCAGCTGAGCCTAAAGTAAAAGCAGGCCAAGCTCCTAAAGCGGTTAAGAAGACTGAAGACCTAACTTGGAAAGTAATGCTGAAGACTCCTCAGTTCTACTCTCTATGGATCATGTACGCATTCGCTGCATCTGTTGGTCTAATGATCATCGGTAACATCACTACAATTGCTAGCGTTCAAGCTAACCTGCCAAACGCAGTTTACCTAGCGTCTATCCTTGCAGTATTCAACTCAGGCGGCCGTGTTGCTGCGGGTATGCTTGCAGATAAAATCGGTGGCGTACGTACTCTACTTCTAGCGTTCATCCTTCAAGGCGCGAACATGGCTCTATTCGCTACGTTCAACTCTGAATTCACGCTAATCATTGGTACGGCTATCGCAGCGGTTGGTTACGGTACGCTTCTAGCAGTATTCCCAACACTAACTGCTGAGTTCTACGGCCTGAAAAACTACGGTACTAACTACGGCGTGCTTTACACGGCATGGGGTATCGGCGGCGCTATCGGTGCAGCAGTTGTTGGCTTCTCAATGTCAAGCGGCGAAGGTTACGGCCTAGCTTACACAATCTCTGCAGTTATGATGGCAGTGTGTATTGTTCTAGCAATCATCACTAAACCAATCTCTGAAGCTAAAGTTGCTGAACTAAAAGCATCACAAGCTTAATCAACAGAAAAGATTGAATTTGTTACTGAAGAGCTTAACCTTAGGGTTAGGCTCTTTTTGTATCAAGCGACTTCTCCATTGACGACCGAAACCACTCTTCAGCTCTCCCCCACTTATTATCTCGACAACTTCAATCGACTGGTTGAACACGCTCAAACGCTCTACCCCGATCTTCTGAGTGATGATGAATGTCGTTGGTTGTCCGCATACAAACGTCTTTCTGTTTCAAGCCAATGCCTAATGGTTCGTTTGCTTTCTCGTAAAGGCCGTTGGTTTCGCAGCGATAAACTCAACTATGTTGAGATCCCAGATCTAAAGACCGTACTGCAAGAGCTAAACAGCTCAGGCTTCATTGGGTTGAGTCATCCCGAAGAACAGCATGACCTCGCCATTAGTGAGGTCGAGCTCGGGTTGCACTTGCTCACCAAACCAGAGCTGTTGAGTGTATTCCCCGCCCTTAAGAGCCATAGAAATGCCAAGAAAGACGAGCTGTTGTTACGGCTTGATCAGCAACCTTTTGATCAATTTCAAAACCTCTCTTTCGACTGTATTTACGTCATCGAATCTCAAGTGATTGATGTATTACTGTTGCTGTTCTTTGCCAACACCTATCAAGACTTAAGTCAGTTCGTGTTAAGCGACCTTGGGCTAAACACCTTTGAGAACTACCCATTAAGCAAGCAACACCGCTTCTTCACCTCTAGGGATCAGCTCAATCAATTAATCCAGATGCGCGATATTCAACGCTTGTATTCAGAAGGTGACCGCAAAGATGGCGAGTTTCTGGAACTGCTTTTAAATGCGATTCCTGAAGAATCAGAACACAGAAGTATTGCCAGAAAACGATCGCGTTTGATCAATGATATTGCTCGCGATCTTGAAAGGCTTAATCTAAACGACCAAGCTATCTTTTGGTTCAGACAATCTACACTTCCTCCGAGCAGAGAACGACTTGCACGCATCTATGATAAGCAAGGTACGCTAGACTTAATGTGTGACATTGTCACGCAAATGAAAGCTACTCCATCGGATGTGTCAGAGTTGGAAATCGCTATTAAGCTTGAAGACCGGCTGCTACGGAAACAGGGGCACAAAGTTTCACGAACCATAAAGCCGAGCTGCAAAGAGTTAAAACTGGAATTAGACCTCTGCCAAACTCGAGTCGAGCTTGCGGTAAAGCAGCATTTTGAGAACCAAGGTTGGGACGTCTACTTTTCAGAAAACAGTTTCCTGTGTGGCTTGTTTGGTTTGGCTTTGTGGGATGTCATTTTCGCAGACGTTGAAGGCGCCTTTATCAATCGTTACCAACATCGACCATTGGATCTGTACCATTCAGATTTCGTAGACAAGCGAGCCGAACAGATTGAAGCCGTGTTTCAGACGATATCCAAACATGGGCTGAACCATTTTCTTGATACTTACGATGAAAAGCAAGGTATCGCGAACCCCTTTGTTCATTGGAATTATTTTCCTAAGGCACTCATCGAACACGGCATGGCTTCAATTCCAAATGCCTTGGTTGTAGACCTCTTCAAAGTGATATTGAGTGACTTAAAGCTATTTAGAACTGGGATGCCGGATTTGATTGCGTTCAAGGGCGATGAGTTTCATTGGATTGAAGTCAAAGGCCCTGGCGATAAACTGCAAGACAACCAGTGGCGCTGGATCAAAGAGTTTGAGCGATTGTCTGTCCCCTTCTCTGTTTGTTACGTCAATCAATGAGTCTTAGCTC
>NZ_JBFSTZ010000025.1:27689-87404 GCF_041467155.1 Vibrio sp. 10N.247.310.23
TCTTAACTCTTAACTCTTAACTCTTAACTCTTAACTCTTAACTCTTAACTCTTAACTCTTAACTGCTAGCTTTTAGCTCTTGGGACTTAAATCTAGCTAAGTCTAAACTCCAATTTCTGATCACAAGCGAGTAACGCGCATCGACAAGTCACTCGTCCCATCAAGATCTTGTCTACAAAATTGTTAGAACATGAGCATTTTCAATCATTTTCGATATAATTATAGAAAATGCCTAATATTTAAATACGTATGAATTTAAAAAAACTCTTCATTTTAGCTTTTGTTAGCGTCTTCTCAGGTTGTGCCGTCTACGCGGGTTTAAACTTCGACGAACTGTTTGGTGAACAACAAGTACGCGATCGCCAAGCACCTATTCTTTCAGCTCAAGCGCAGCACTTCATTGACGAAGTAAAGCCCATCATTGATAACCGATGCGTGGTTTGTCACGCTTGTTATGACGCCCCTTGCCAACTCAAAATGTCTTCAGTGGAAGGTATAGACCGAGGCGCGAGCAAGGCACTCGTTTATCAAGGCACCCGCTTAACGGCATCAGCCCCTACTCGCTTGTTTGAAGATGCGTTAACCACGCAAGAGTGGCGCGATGCGGATTTTCATCCTGTCCTCAATGAGCGTATGCAGAACTCAACGGCTAACCTCGATGCTGGTCTTGTTTCTCGTATGTTGATCCAGAAAGAGAATCACCCTCTGCCCGATCAAACCCAGCTTGAAGGTTTCGACTTTTCAATCGATCGCGACCAACAGTGCCCAACCATTGAAGAATACGCTCAATACGAGAGAGATTACCCAACTTGGGGAATGCCTTATGGGATGCCAAACTTAGACAAAACCGAATACGCGACTTTAATGAGTTGGTTGGAAAATGGCGCGTTAATGAACGACCACATTCCATTGACTGATGCAGAACAAGAGCTCGTTAATGTCTACGAAAGCTTTTTAAACAAGAGCGACAATAAGAGTCAACTTTCAGCACGTTATATCTACGAGCACCTGTTTTTATCTCATGTCTATTTTTCTGATTTAGCTCAACCAACGCGTTTCTTTACTGTTGTTCGCTCTGCAACACCACCAGGTGAAGCGGTACAACGCATCACGACTCGTCGCCCTTATGACGATCCAAAAGTAGACAGTGTTTACTACCGTCTGATTCCAGAACAAGGCACTATCGTCGACAAAACGCACATGCCTTTCGCACTTAATAAAGAGCGTCTACAAAAGTGGAATACCTGGTTTGTCGACGTAAATTACGAAGTAAAACAACTACCTAGTTACGACATCGATGTTTCAGCAAACCCAATGACATCATTTGAAGCGCTGCCAGTAAACTCGCGCTTCAACTTCATGTTAGATAACGCGCAAAACACCATCATGGCCTACATCAAAGGACCTGTGTGTCGTGGTCAACTTGCCTTGAACGTAATTAACGACCGTTTTTGGGTTTTCTTCATCGACCCAGAGAAAGCCGATGTTCCGGAAATCAACGCCTTCTACGCAAGTCAAAAGAAAAATTTAAAGCTACCTAGCGAACTAAAAAGTAACACCGTACCTGTGACCAACTGGGTAAGATACGCAAAGCAACAAGCGCAATACCTAAACGCGAAATCAGACTTCACTAACCAATGGTTCGAGAGTGGCGTCCACCTAGACACTGGCATCATTTGGGATGGCGATGGCATCAACCCGAATGCTGCTCTCACCGTCTTTAGGCACTTCGATAGCGCCTCTGTTGTACAAGGGTTAGTTGGCACGCAACCTAAGACTGCGTGGATTCTTGATTATGCTCTTCTAGAGCGTATTCATTATCTTCTCGTTGCAGGCTTCGATGTTTACGGCAACTTTGGCCACCAGCTGATTACACGCATGTTCATGGACTTCTTGCGTCTTGAAGGTGAGAGTAACTTCTTAAGCCTTCTTCCTAAAGACGTTCGTCACATTGAACACTCTAGTTGGTACCAGAACCAAAGCGCACAACTGAGTGACTATTTGCAGCGAAACATTGCACCTTTTGATCAGCCGACCAGCGTGGTTTACAAAACGGCGGATCCGAAACACGAACTGCTTGATATGATCAAAGATAAGCTCGCACCTGTTCTCGATAATCGCTTTGAGATTGTTGAAACAGGTTTTGGTAGGAAGAATGAAGCACTGCTTAACCAAGTGAATTTGATAAAGGGCGAAGGCCTGCGTCATGTGCCTCAATTAGTGATGATCATGATTGAAGGCGAAAACGGCGAAGAGCAACTGTTCACCATGATTCACAATAACGCGCACAGCAACATTTCTAGCTTGTTTAATGAAGAAGGTAACCGTGATTACGCCAATGATGACCTTACCCTCGTACGAGGCGTTGTCGGTAGCTACCCTGCGGCTTACCTATCATTAACCGAGAGCGAGATTCCTACTCTGGTTAAAACGCTGCAAAACTTAAGCACTGAAGAAGACTACGTGGCGCTGCTAGATAAGTTTGCGGTACGACGCAGTTCTAGCGAGTTCTGGCCATTCAGTGATCGCGTGCATCGTTGGTATCAACAAGACCAACCGATCGAGTTCGGATTGTTGGATTACAACCGCTTCGAGAACCGTTAGTTTTCACTCATAAAGCATAAAAGCAAAAATCCTCTGTCTTGGCAGAGGATTTTTTGTATATGAGAAAGTATCTTAAGTGCTATTGAGAAGCGACGAGTTCTCTATATTGAATCCGATGCTTCCGGTTGGTGTAGCTCATCAAAAAACGCACGCGCGGCGGGGGAAAGGGAATCTACAGGTTGCTTCAACACCACATAAAACTGACTCTTAAGGCTCCACTTCTCGGGCTGAAGCGGAATCAAGGCTTGGTCATAATGGCCACGGTCGATTAAATGAGACGGTAAAAAACTCAGGTGTGTGCCCGCCAAGGTTAAAATTACACCCGACTCGACATGCCAGCCATCAAAAGGCTTTACGGAATCGTACTGCTCAATATTCAGTAATCGGAACATCTCATCTTTGGCATAGCCGCCCATGTTGATACGACAGCCATCCAATGAGAAATCCTTGTCCATGATCTTCTCAGCCAGATCCTTACGCGCATACAGATAACTGTGCTCTTCAAACAGTGGGTATTTATGTTGAAACGCTGATTTTTGATGTGACCCTAGAACCACTATCATCATATCAATCTGGTTCTTTGCTAACTTCTCATTCAACTGGGTGAAATCCCCGACATCAACACTCACCTCAACACTGTTACTGCGTTGGTAAAACGTCTCGATCGCTTTGGGAAGTGGGTTATAAGGCAAAGTGACGGTGTTATCCAAACATCCAATTCGCACATGCCCAGAGAGTTCCGTCTGTACACCTCGTAACTTATAAGCGAAGTCGGTTAAGGTCGATTTTAGTTGGTTCGCATATTTATACACTTGCTCACCTTCATGAGTCAGCTTAAAACCACGTCGACCACGTTGGCATAATGTTAATTCTAAGCTTTTTTCCAAGGCAATAAGCTGATTACTTAGCACTGGTTGACTAATCCCAGTGCTTGCGACCGCCTGATTGATGCCTCCTTGTTCAACAATTTCACAAAAAAGCTCTAATCTACGTAGGTCTCTTTTATCTAACTTATTGTTTGGATTCACTTTGCCACTCACATTTGTTTTTTGTTATGTTTACATCTGATTATATTCATTTATTAACAATAAATACATCAGTATGCTTTATTCACACTTATGGAATAACAATGCATGGATGGCACTATGGCGGCAGAAGCTTACGTGAATAAACCCGAAGCAACACACAGCCACAAAAAGATAGATGACTTCGAGTTGGAACCCGTTCCCGAGAAGGCCAAACGATCTTGGTGGGTCATCAGCCTTATTTGGTTGGCAATCGGCATCGACATTTCGGGACTGTTTCTCGGCTCGATTCTAAGCAGCGGTATTGGTTTTGAAGACGCACTGCTTGCCACGTTTATTGGTTCAGGCTTATTGGCGATCATCGCGATGCTGTGTGCCAACATTGGCTTTCAAGCTGGCGTGTCTACCCCGCTGGTGAGCAGCGCGGTATTTGGCCGTAACGGCGGTAAAATTCTTGGCTTCATCAACGGCATCTCATTAGTCGGCTGGTTCGCATTCCAGGCTGATTTCTTCGCTTTCATCATGGTCGATGCACTGGCGAAATACGACATCATAATTTCACACCTCACCGCTCTTATTGGCGGCAGTGTGTTAATGATGATGACGGCTATCTATGGCGTTCGTGCTTTAGGCAAACTCAGTACCTATTCTGTTCCATTGATGGTGACGTTGATTACCATCGGTTTGTTTATGGCTGCTGATTATCAAGGTGGCGCAGCGCCATCGATTGAAGATCCTTTGACGCTTGGCCAAGCCATCTCTTTTGTTATGTCTATCTGGATTCTAGCTGCGGTTGCTGCACCTGATATTGCTCGCTACGCCAAAACACGCCGTGATGCGATTTTAGGAGCGGGTATCGGTTTCCTCGTCGGCAACAGTGCCATCATTCTTATCGCATTGATCTTGACCAAAATGACCGGCACCGACGACCTAGTCGAAGTCTTCTTCACCCTAGGTTTAGGCATGGCGGCCATTATAGTACTGGTATTCGCACAATGGACCACCAACAGTAGCAACCTGACCTCTGGCGGCTTATGCATGTCGATGGTTCTACCTAAGATTCCGCGCCCTGTTCTGGTTGTGATCATGACCATCGTCGGCATTGGCATTGCTCAACTCGGCATGGTGAACAAGTTTACCGACTTCTTAATGCTACTCAGCGTAACCATTGCGCCTGCTGCGGGTGTCTACATCGTTCAATATTATGTTTTAGATTCGACAAAAATGAGCTTTGAGAACATCCAACAAGTTCCAGCTTGGATGTTTAAAGGCTTGGCTTCTTGGGCATTTGGTACTGCATTCAGCGCTTGTACTGCACCAGAGTTTTTCAACCTGTTTTCGTTCACCAGCATCTCGGCGTTAGACGGCATTCTTGCCGCTGGTGTGATTTACCTCGCCCTAATGAAGCTTTCTCCTTCAAGTGATAAGGAATAGTAGTTGTGATTATTACTGAACAAATGATTGATGATATCGCGCTGGGTGCGACGGTATTAGGTACTGGCGGCGGCGGTGACCCATACAGCGGTGCCTTGATGGCGAAAGTAGCCATTGCAACGGCAAAGCACCCTGTACGCATGATTCCTTTAGAAGACGTGCAAGACGATTGGATGACAGTGCCCTCTTCAATGATTGGCGCACCAACAGTCGCAGTAGAGAAACTCAATTCGAAAGGTCAAATGTTGATTGCTTTCGAAGCGATGGAAAAAGCGCTCGGCACTGAAGTAGCGGCAACGTTTCCTATCGAAGTAGGCGGCTTCAATTCATTGATTCCAATTCTCGTTGCAGCACAAAAGAACATTCCTGTGATCGATTGTGATGCGATGGGACGTGCGTTCCCAGAAGCTCAGATGGTGACCTTCTTTCTTGATGGTCTCCCTTCGGCACCGAACACATTGGCCGATGAGCGTGGCAATATCGTCACGCTTTATCCGATTGACGGTATTTGGTCTGAAAAGTTTGCGAGGCCAATTACCGAGCAGATGGGCGGCTCTGCAGCAATGTGCGATTACCCAATGAACGGTAAGAACCTAAAACGCAGCGCACTGCCTGCAACACTGACCCAAGCAATGAAGATTGGTGAAGCGATTAGACTGGCGAACGACAACAATAAAAGTGGCACACAGGCCGTATTAGACATTGTCGGCGGCCATACCATCATCAGTGGCAAGATTGTTGATATTCAACGTGAAACCGATGGTGGTTTTGCAACAGGTGGTGTCGTGATTGAAAAGCTGGCTCAGTTTGAAGATACCGGCGTCGATAACGTGTTTGTGCAGTTCCAAAACGAATTACTTCTCGCGCACAAAGGTACAAGCCGCGCAGACATGAGCCAAGATAACCTGCTGGCATCAACACCGGATCTTATTTCGATCTTGGATCATGAAACGGGTAAGCCAATCACAACCGAACAACTTCGTTACGGGCAGCGCATCGACCTTATCGCTTACCCTTGCGACCCCAAATGGCGCACTGACAAAGGTATTGAAGTCGCGGGCCCGGGTTACTTTGGCTACACCGTCGAGTATCAAACCATTGAACAACTAAAGTCTGCATTGAAGAGGTAGTCGCATGACAAACATTACGCTTGATTACTGCCGTTTGGGCATTGACGTAGGTGGCACCAATACCGACGGTGTGCTGCTCGACGCAGACTTAAATGTGATTGCCAAAGTAAAAACCGCAACCACACATGATGTTTCAACAGGGATCGACAACGCGATTTCTGCGCTATTAAACCAAGCAAACATTGATGGTCAGCAAGTGAAACACGCGATGCTTGGCACGACTCAATGCACCAACGCAATCGTTGAACGAAAAGGCTTAGACAGAGTCGGCATGATTCGCTTAGCGCTTCCCAGTGGTGATAGCGTCCCGCCCCTTTGTGGTTGGAGTGAAGCGTGGCAAAACCTGCTTGGTCAGCACTTCTACCAAGCACACGGCGGCTATGAATATGACGGCCAGTTGATTGCCGACATTCAAGAGTCTGAGATCCGCGAGCTTTGCCAGAAAATGAAAGGCCAAGTGGATTCCATTGCTATCTGCGGAGTGTTCTCTCCCGTCAACGGCGACCAGGAGCTTCAAGCAGCAGAATGGATTCAACAAGAACTTCCGGGCGTGAACCTATCGTTATCCCATAAAGTGGGCAGTTTAGGGCTTTTAGAGCGTGAGAACGCCACTATCCTCAATGCGGCTCTGCAAGGGACAGCAAAACGATTCGTTGACGGCTTTTGCAGTGCACTCATCAATCATGAAATCCACACCACGCCTTATTTCGGTCAGAACGACGGAACACTGATGTCACAGCAGTTCGCATTGATGTACCCGATTCTTACCGTGGCTTGTGGGCCAACAAACTCGATTCGTGGAGCGAGTCACTTAACTAAGTTAAAAGACGCGATTGTGGTCGATGTGGGCGGCACTACGTCTGATATCGGCGTACTGACTCACGGCTACCCAAGAGAATCGAGCTTAGCAGTAGAAATCGGTGAAGTGAGAACCAACTTCCGTATGCCTGATATTTTGGCGTTAGCCATTGGTGGTGGTACCAAGGTTCGCTTTGAACAGCAGCGTATAGAGCTAGGCCCAGAAAGTGTTGGCCATACCTTGACGCAAACGGCGCGTAGCTTTGGTGGTGATGAACTTACGCTCACCGATATTGCACTCAAAACAGGACAAATGCAGTGGCAGGCAGAACATCAACTGAGTGATGAGATTGGTGTTTCAGCCGAACAAGCAAGCAAGATTTATCAACAAATGGTCACGGATGTTGAAGAAGGCATCGATAAGATGAAGACCTCTGCGGCGAGTGTACCCGTAATCATGGTTGGTGGTGGTAGTGCCCTATTCCCAGATCATTTTGAAGGTGTGAGCCAAGTGGTTCGTCCTGAGCACTTTGAAGTGGCTAATGCGATTGGTGTTGCGTTGGGTGAAATATCAGGTCAATTCGATAAGATCGTACCGATTGACCCAGCATCACGTGAAGAGACCTTAAAGGGCTTGGAAGCGCAATCAAAGCAACTGGCGATTGAAGCTGGCGCATGCAGCGATAATGTCGCGATCATTGAACGCAGCGAGATTCCATTAAGCTACCTACAAGGCAATATGGTTCACGTTAAGATCAAAGCTGCTGGACATATCAAGATGGCTTAGAGCCGTTCCTTGAAAGCCTTACTTAGATTCTTATTCGACAATAAAAAAGCAGGTCACTTCTTCATATTAAAACGGAGAAATAGCCTGCTTTTTGTTTTCTGTTCTTATTTTGGGGCTTTCCGCCCAATAGCCACTCTATAGTTGCTCTCGGAGCGCTGCTAACGAGTCTTTCACCAATTCAGGTAATGAGTCTGCATTATCGCGATATTGAAGTAATGGATCCTCGCTCGCTTCAATGCTCTGGCATAAAGCAAACAGTGCAGATAATCCTAGGCTGCCGGCAGACCCTTTCAGTTTATGAGCTAAAGACTTAATTTCACGAGCGTTGTCAGCGGCACTTGCCACAATCAGTTCATCGAGAGTGACTTGGCTGCTTTGGTCAAACAACCCAACAATCTGCACTATTTTTTCTCGACCGAGAATGGCCAAGTCGTCTTTGATAATCTTAGGGTTAATCATCTGCACAATCGGTTCTCCTTGATTATGTTCCGCGTCTTGGTTTGCTCGTTGTGTCGAGCTTGCAAATGCCAATGCTGATAAGTCTAGCTCGGTTTCCTGAGGTTTAGAGTTTAGCTGACAGCAAACACCATCTGACGGATCCGGCTGAGGCAGCAACAGCGTGTGACCGTCCAACTGCTCAACAATCAATTCCGATAATGCTTCCTTCTCTAACGGCTTAGGTAAGAATCCATCAAAGCCAGACGACAAATAGCTTTCCACTTCTTCGTTAAACACATGAGCCGATACTGCGATCATTGGGGGTACTTTTCGAATTACGTCTTCTTCACTTTTATGCTGAAGCGCATCGTCTTTGAGTTGTTGAATTAACTCGACGCCATCGCAGTCGGGTAAGTTAATGTCCACCAGCGCAATATCGAACTCTTGCTCACTGAATATGGCTCTCGCTTCTTGTCCGGTTGTCGCAATCACAACCTCGTGCCCCAAGTTATGCAAGAAGCCTTCAGCAACGATGCAGTTTACGGGGTTATCTTCAATCAGAAATACTTTAGCTCGAATACACGCTTCAATGACCGGTACTTTCGTTTCTATCTTCTCACCGGCTTCAAGTGGCAGTGAGAACCAAAACTGGCTACCCTCGCCTTCTTCAGAATGAACGCCAATATCCCCGTTCATTGCCAACATGATGCTTTTACTGATCGCTAATCCAAGCCCTGTGCCGCCGGTTTTGTTGCGACCGCTATCGGTTTGGGTAAAGGCATCAAACAGACAAGCTTGTTCGCTAGCATCAATACCGACACCTGTATCTGACACTTCAAACATCACTCGATTTTCATCTTCGATATCTAAGCTGATAAAGATATCGACCGAGCCACTTTCCGTAAACTTAATCGCGTTACCGACCAAATTATTCAAGATTTGGCTGATTCGCGTTACGTCACCACGCCAATAGCGTTGCACATCACTTTCAATATGGAAATCAAAGTTCAGCTTCTTCTCAGCGGCACGCCCTTCCATCAATTGGTAGGTATCTTGAACCATCTGATGAAGATCAAACGAAGCAGTGCGGATTTCTAAATGCCCTGCTTCAATCTTTGAGTAATCCAACACGTCATTCAAAATCGCGAGTAGGTTCTTACCGCTGCGGTTAATGATGTCTGCATAGCCGGATTGCAGCGGGTCTAACCCGGTATCTTTGAGCAATCTTGCAGTACCTAATACACCGTTCATCGGCGTTCGTATTTCATGACTCATCGTCGCAAGGAAAGCGGATTTTGCGCGGCTTGCTTGTTCTGCGGCGTTACGAGCCTTAGCGTGGTTCCCTACCTCGATGTTCAGCTTCTCATTGGTCTTTTGCAGCTGGTAGGTTCGGTCTGTGACCAACTCTTCTAAGTGTTCTTTGTGCTCTTCAAGTTCGCGTTTCGCCTTTGCTTCACCCACCGCAACCACTTGTAGCGCCTGCGCGGTGTTTCTGGCAGTGATGATCGCCTCGCCCATATGAGCCAGCTCATCATTACCCTTTACCGAGATATCAATATTCAGGCGACCTTGTGCGATAGACATCAAGGCCGATGAGTATTCAGTAAGACGTTTAACAACCGAGATATACACCACTCGCCACACGATAAATGCAACGATAACCAAACCAATAACCGAAATCACAGACAGTGACCATTGAGCCAAATTCAACGTGCTGGTCAGCTCATCAACCGCTTTTTTGGTACTGCGGTTTGAATCATCAACCAGTTGGTTAACCGTTGTATTCAGCTGAGAGAACAGCTCCAACGTATTTTGCATCAGAAACTCTGACTTTTTGGTGTTCTCATATTGTTCTAATGAAATATCGAACACGACTTGGCGTTTTCTGAGCTCTTCTAGAAGCTGAGACATCTGCGCTGAACGAGTAGGATCTTCGACCGCTTTAACGCGGCGCGCCATGATTCTTAGGTTGGATTCAAATTCTGATTGGATTTGATGAATACGCTCTACGTTGGTAACGGTTTGCGTTTCTTCAATTTGGTTAAGCATTTTGAACGCCAGCAAATGCAATTCGTGTAGGCGCTCAGACAAATCAAGGTCAACCTCTACAAGCGCATCTAAGGCTTGGTAGGCTTTATCCGTTTCTTTGGTTTCTAGCAGGTCATAGATATGCGTGACGTTAGCAACCGCAATGGTAGCCGTGTTCAAAACTTGGGTTCGCGTCAACTGCTCTAGCTCTTCGGCCAATAGGCGCATCTCTTCGACACGAGACGACAACTCTTTGCTTAACCAAAGCTTACGCTCAACCGACACACCCAACTCAGCCAGTGTGTTAATAACGCTTTGAACATTGTTTTCGAGTTTATTGAGGAGCTGAGAATCGAAACTGTCGACACCAAGCTCTTTGATATGTTGAAGAAGCGACTCAAGTTGGTCAAACAGTACGGTGCCAGCCTCTTTTCTTTCGGCCTCGTTTCTCGCATTAGAAAGTGTTTGTACTGACGAAATAATACGGTTACTCAACTCAGAAACCTGACGAGCTTCGATCATGGCAGGAAGCGCCGAATCAACGACGTTTCTTTCCGTTTTGGCTACAAAGCTAAAACCAGAAACACCGATCAATGCAGACAATAGAACCAACAGTGCCATCACTAAGAATGAGGCCAGCAGCTTGCGTCCAATACTCGCTGAAGCTAACAACATAAACTCTAAACCTTAAAACGTTCTTCTTTACCCATGCAGAATACGCTATATTTTGCAGTGTTTCTTATCTAAAACCAACAAAACGGCAATTCATGCTATCTAGACCTTTCGCTTCAATAATTCTTCTCTCACTACTGGCCTCAGTAACTACTGTCGCAGGTGCTAGTGAGCCTTTGAGCCCAATAAAGCCCGCCAATGCCACATCACAAAAAGAGAAAATCTGTGCCATTTATCCGCACCTCAAAGACTCTTATTGGTTGTCGGTAAACTATGGAATGATCTCTGAAGCAGAAAAGCAGCAAGTTGAGCTAAGAGTATTGGAAGCTGGCGGTTACCCCAACGTGGCCAAACAAGCCTCGCAACTGGTGCTTTGCACGCAATGGGGAGCCGATGCCATTATTTTAGGTACGGTTTCACCCGATGCGTATCATGACAATCTCAGCGATTGGGTTGGCTCGACGCCTGTGTTTGCTACGGTAAATGAGTTAACCGTCAATGAAGAACAACAGAAGGTATTAAAAGGTACGGTCGGTGTCGATTGGTACCAAATGGGATACCAAGTCGGAGATTTTTTGTCGAAACGACACCCGAAAGGATCAGGCGAAACACCTATCGCCCTGTTACTTGGCCCACAAGCGAGTGGCGGCACTAAGCCTGTAGCACTGGGGTTTTATGATGCGATCAAGTCGAGTGATATCAAAATTGCGATCAGCTATTGGGCAGATAACGATAAAGAACTTCAAAGAAATCTAGTACAGCAGGTGATAGAAGAACCTGATATCCAATATATAGTCGGAAGTGCCGTCGCGATTGAAGCAGCGATCAGTGAGCTACGAGCGGCCGATAAAACCGAAGATATTGGGTTAATCTCAAGTTACCTAAGTCACGGAACCTACCGTGGTTTACTCCGTAACAAGGTACTTTTTGCGCCAACAGATAAAATGGTTGAGCAAGGTCGCTTGTCGGTAAAACAAGCCACGAGTTACTTACGCGGTCAACCTTACGAGCAACACAGCGCACCGATTATCGAAGCGCTGACACCTGCAACTCTCAAAGATCAAATTATCGCCGACTCATTGTCACCTTCTGAGTTTCGTCCGGTATTCAGTGTGAATCCATAGTGCTATATTGGCTGAAGAACTCAAAACAATAAAAACGAAACAACAATTTAGGGAACATTCATGCAAAAAACAACGCGCACTATGCCAACACACAAGCATATCGCTTTGGTCGCTCATGACCACTTCAAACCTGAGCTACTAAGATGGGTCAAAGAGAACAAAGAAAAACTACAAAAGCACTTCCTTTACGCAACGGGCACGACTGGTTCTCTACTCAGTAAAGAGACAGGCTTAGCAATCAAGAGCATGATCAGCGGCCCAATGGGCGGCGACCAACAACTTGGCGCGCTTATCTCTGAAGGCAAAATCGATATGCTGATTTTCTTCTGGGATCCGCTTAATGCTGTACCACACGACCCAGACGTAAAAGCACTGCTTCGTATCGCAAGTGTTTGGAACATTCCTGTGGCCACTAACCGCGCTACCGCTAATTTCTTGTTTAACTCTTCACTGCTTGAAGAAGAAGTAATCATCGAGATCCCAGACTACGAAGCGTACCTAGCTGAGCGCACGTAATCGCACGTTAAATGTGCTCTCTACTGAACAGACTAAAAAGCCTGCATTTTATCGCAGGCTTTTTTATGTCTCGTTTTCAGACATTAAACAGTTCAATCATAAAACAGTGCGAGAGTCTCTCTATTTATCGCTCCACACTGCCATCTCGTTGCCACTTGGCTCTCTGAAATGGAAACGTCTGCCGCCGGGAAAGCTAAAGATCTCACGGTTTATCTGACCACCAGCATCAATTACATCGCGCTCGGTTTGCTCAAGATCTTGGCTATAAAAAACCATCAGCGCCGCGCCATTATCCGTATTCGACGCCAGATCCGCCAAATAGAAGCCGCCCATTAAGCCTTTGCCTTCAAACGCAGAATACTCAGGGCCATAGTCTTCAAAGCTCCAACCAAACACTTGACTGAAAAATGCCTTAGTTGCGGCGATGTCTTTCGCAGCAAATTCAATGTAGTTAATAGAGCCGTGTTCCATAGCAAATTCCTTATGCTTTATGCGTCTGACTTGTGATATTAGGGCAGGGATTGAAGATCTAATCTTAGACAATCAAGTCAAGTAACATCACTTTTTACGAACAACTGGGTAATCAGAACCATGCAGCTCCTGCACAAAGCCAGAGCCGTCGCCACTGTGCGTGATCCATACTTTCTCTTTTGCCCGCGTCATTGCTACATAGAATAAACGACGCTCTTCAGCATAAGGGAACGCGTCTGATGATTCAGTCAATGCGCCATCAATATGCAGCTGTTTCTTCTTGGTCGGGAACTGTCCTTCGTCAACACAAAGAATAATGACAAAGTCCGCCTCTTTACCTTTACTGCCGTGGCAAGTCATGAACTTGATATCAATGGAAGTGAAGATCTTCTTCCAGTCTTCCAACAACTCTGGCTTGTGGTAATGATTACGTCCAAGTAGCAGCACCAATTTATTGGTTTTGCCTTTGGATTGACGGTTCAGTTGATCAAGAATCTTCTCAACTTCTTTACTTGGCGCACTGTACACCGCCTTCTGCTTCTGTTGCTTGAAGCTGTTCAGTTCTTTCGGAATCTGAATTGGGTTTTCTTGTACAAAGCGATTAGCCACCGCACCTAACTGATTGTTAAAGCGGTAAGTCGTATCTAGGTGATGAATGGTCGAGCTTTCAAAACGATCCTTAAAGCCCGTGGTCAAATCCACATCCGCACCTGCAAACTGGTAAATCGACTGCCAGTCATCGCCTACTGCAAAAATAGAGGCTTGATGCTCGGCTTTAGACTGATTACACAGTGCTTCAACCAAGGCAAGACGATCAGGTGAGATATCTTGGTATTCATCGATCATGATGAACTTCCAAGGTGAGATAAACTTGCCCTTCTCGACATACTGAGTCGCTCGGCTGATCATGATTGAGAAGTCGATATGATTCTGTTCTTTCAACTCCTTTTGCCACGCGGTTACACATGGCCAACACAGTGAAAGCTCGCTGTTGAGGCGCGCATAGTCTCGGTGATCAATCAGCTGTTGCTGTACTTCTTTTTTGGTTAAACCCGACGCATTCAACTGTTCTAGCTGCTTTTCAAGCCAACCGATCAATTTGAGGTTTGAAACGTGGCTACCAAGCTCATCGTCACCGGTTAAATAAGCGATTGGCCATTTAGACAAATGCTTTTGCCAACGTTTAAAGTTGGTCGGTGTCATCCAGTGCTTCTTCAACCAATCAATGCACCATGCTTGGCGTTGGTTGTCATCGAGCGCTAAAGGAGAAATAACCACACGTTCGGGTTCAACTTGATTCAGTATCTTTAAACCCAACTGGTGGAAAGTGCTGACTTGCACCTTCTCTGCTGATAAACCAATTTTGCTGTCGAGACGTTGCTTCATCTCTTCTGCCGCTTCACGACCAAAAGCGAGCAATAGCAACTCTTCAGCTTGAGCTTGATGGCTTTGCAGTAAATACGCGACGCGAGCCGTTAGAACACTGGTTTTACCCGAGCCTGCACCCGCTAAAATAAGGTTGTGATCATCATTCATCAACACCGCATATTGCTGCGATAAGTTCAGTGGTGACGACTCACATTGCGCAAACAACACTTCCCAGTTTTTTCGCTCGGTCTCTAGCCATTGCTGGTTTCTTTCAGCTTGCTTGATTTCCGTTTCAGATAACCATGGCTGCATTCTTGCGATGCGGTTTGGCATGCGTTGTGCGGCCTCTTCTAGCGTCATTGTCATACTCTCTAAGCCTGAGTTGACCATATCAACCCAAGTGTTGACCTTAGAATGCGGTAGAAAGGCTGGTAATTGCTCAAGACGTGTTAATTCAGCTTCCCACTGAGGTACGTGTTCAGCCAATTGTTCACATTGAGTGTCGTGCCACTTCTGATAAGCACTAACTGACGCGCGTGCAAATTGACGGCATTGATCCCAAGGTAAGCCTTGTACTAACCAACTGCGCTGTGTTCCATCTTGTTGATTAGCAAAAAATTGTAGCGATCCCCAGAACAATCCGCGCTTTATCGCGATCTTGCCACTCCAAATAGTAAATGGGATACGCTCTTCACTGCCTACTGAAGATAACAGCAAGCGTGGACCATCAAGTTCAACCTGATGATATTCATTTTGAATAAAAAACTGTGCAGTCTTGTTAGCGCTTAGCTGCATTGGAGTGTGCTCTTAATTGGGAATATTGAATTTATATCATGATGCAATGAGAATTAATAATATCTCATATCTTATCGACGCTTTCATGACCACCTACGGGCAATTATGGATAAGTATCAAATTCTTGTGCTTGATTTCTGTTAGGATTATGGTTTTTAGTGTGTCAAGTGAGCGACTGTGGACTTTTCAGCCAAATTACGCCTCTATTGGGCGAATAAAACCATAAATTACAGCGTATTAATTCTCATCACTCTGCTCGGCGTGGTGGTGCCTGCTTGGTATTATGGACAAAACACACTGATCACGCCTTTGATCTTAGGCGTTATTGCTGCGGCTCTTGCGGAAAGTGATGACAGCTTTACCGGGCGCTTGAAAGCACTCACGCTGACCTTTATCTGTTTCGCCGTTGCGGCTTTCTCTATTGAGCTTCTCTTCGATACGCCTTGGCTGTTCGCGATCGGGCTTTTTGTTTCAACCTTCTCTTTTATCATTCTCGGGGCAATTGGCCCTAAATACGCGAGTATCGCGTTTGGTTCTCTCTTGGTTGCCATCTATACCATGCTTGGTGCACACGAGAGCACCAACCTTTGGTTTCAACCGCTTCTACTGTTAACTGGCGCCGCTTGGTACTACTTCATGTCGATGATTTGGCAGATAGTGTGGCCAATGCAACCCGTGCAGCAAAACTTAGCCACGGTATTCGATCAAATCGGTAACTACATCGATTCAAAAGCGGAACTCTTCTACCCCGTTTCTGACTTGATTCCCCAGCCACACCGAATCATTGAAGCCAAACTCAACGCGAGTACCGTTAACGCACTCAACATGTGTAAAGCGACGCTGCTTAATCGCTCTAAGCGCGGACACATTGACGGCCCTAGTGACCGATTTCTTAACACCTACTTCATCGCACAAGATATTCATGAACGCGTAAGCTCTAGCCACTATCGTTATCAAGAGCTAGCAAAACACTTTGAACGCTCTGACGTGTTGTTTCGATTTAAGTATCTACTGGAAGCGCAGGCAACAGCTTGTAAAGAAGTGGCGAGCTCATTGAAAGTTGGCGCTGAATACCAGCATGGTGACAAGTCTGTATTGGCACTTGATGAGCTGATGTCATCGCTCAATCACCTGCACCAACAGAACAACCCTGAATGGAAATCACTGCTGAATCAGTTGGATTACTTATTCAATAACCTAGCAACCGTTGAAAAACAGCTCTCGAATATCAGCAACCCAGATGCAGAGAAGATTGAAGAAGGTGTATTGGACGATACCAACCCTCATACTTTGACGGCAATGTGGCACAAGATCAAAGCTAACTTGCACACCGATTCTATGCTATTCCGCCACGCGATTCGTATGGCGATCACTCTGACGCTGGGCTATGGGATTATCCAAGGGTTTGATATTGAAAGAGGTTACTGGATTCTACTGACAACGCTGTTTGTGTGTCAGCCAAACTACAGTGCAACCCGTCAAAAACTGACGGCACGTGTCATTGGCACGGTCGCAGGCTTATTGATCGGAGTACCGTTACTGACTTTCTTCCCGTCGCAAGAGAGCCAATTAGTGTTCATTGTGATCAGTGGCGTGATGTTCTTTGCGTTTCGAATCAATAACTACGGGTTTGCGACCGGCTTTATCACACTGCTTGTGCTCTTCTGCTTTAACCAATTAGGTGAAGGCTACGCGGTAGTATTGCCAAGGTTAGCGGATACCTTTATTGGTTGTGCTCTCGCCGTGCTTGCTGTCATTTATGTGTTGCCTGATTGGCAATCGAAGCGACTGCACAAAGTGATGGCGGATGCGCTCGATTCCAACAAGAACTATCTCGCTCAGATCATCGGCCAATACCGTGTCGGTAAGAAAGATAGCCTAAACTATCGTATCGCTCGTCGTAGCGCGCATAATAATGACGCAAACCTGACTGCCGCGATCAGTAGCATGTTGGTTGAACCGGGTAAGTACCGTACCTCTGAAGATGAGAGCTTCCGATTCTTAACACTCAATCATGCTCTGCTTAGCTATATCTCGGCTCTGGGTGCTCACAGAACGCGTATTGATGATGAAGCGACACACAAACTGGTGCTAGATGCGCACAGAGTAATCCACCAGCATCTCGACGCTCTAAATGATCAGCTCTATTCTCATAAAGAGCATTGTGAAGTGAAAAACGCTTATGACCCGGAGCTGGATAAACGTTTGAGTGAATGGCGAGAAGAAGATGAGAATTCTGTCAAAATGGTTCTACAACAGCTCCATTTGATCTATCGCATGCTTCCAGAACTGCATACCTTAGCGACCAAGTTTGCAGTTAAGGTTAAGATCGACAAGTCGTTTGAAACAGAAGCTTCTTGAGCAACAAACAAAATACCGTAAAAACAAAAAGATAACGCCAATTGCTTATCTTTTGATCATCACAAATATTTATACATTGCTTTACCCATACCCCTAATTGGGTAGAGAAATTACTTACCTACCCTTGTGCCACAAGGGTTGAAGGCGTTTTTACATTGTAGGAATTTTCTGACTTTGATTGACCAAGCCTTAACTTTTCCTAACATTTCTCGGACAAAAAACGACCACAGGAATTTATAGTTGTCTTAGTTTCAAGAAACTTCAAACATCATTTAAAATTCACTTAATCTTGTTTGATTTCCTGAATCAGTAGGCTATGCTCTAAAGAGCATATGAATTTGAACAAAGGTCACACTATGAATACACAGCAATTTGAAGCATTTAAGCAGCAAATACAGCTTCTTAGCCCACAACAATTAAAAGCACTTCAGGGTGAGATCGACGGCAACCTTGAAACAGAGAAGCCTTCTTTGCTTACTGATGAAGAGTTAAACGCGCTAAATGACCTGTTCAGTTAATAGACAGACATCACTATTTTAGCTTAAGTTCACATTTTTACCGTAAATTTCATCTGTTCATCATTGCGCTCAAAATATCGTCCGCCTAGACTCATTCCATACGTCAATAAAAGGTTCTGATATGTCGATATCTGGTATTCAATCTGGTTACGCCATTATTCAGCAATCCACCAACATGGCTGAAGAAGCCGCAATCGAGCTCAACCAAGCCTCCAAACACGCTCTAGAATCCGACGACACTTTCGAAGCTAGCGATCTCAGCTTTAATCAAATAGAGCCTGAACAAGCCATTTCCTTTAAAGACAAAGAACCTGAACCTGCTTCATCTTCAACCGATTCCTTGATTAAACTGACACAAAGCGCAAGTTATAACCGCGTTGGTGCAAGTGTGGTTGATCGTCAAAACGAAGTCATCGGTAGCCTTCTCGACATTCATATCTAAATTTCGCTCAAATACAGCCTATATTTCGCGAAACTTCGCTGCTTTTTGCTTCAACAACCACACAAACTGTAACTCATTATATCAGGCGCTTGTTTCTGGTTTATTACTCGGTAGAATCAGCGCAAACCAATTTGCTGCACAAACTTTACTTCATACTATTTATGCCAAAACTAAATCTGCATCGCCGTGACTATGTTTCTATTTTAGGAGGCGACATCTCCGCAGACGAATTAGAAAAAAAGCTTCAGCCTCATTTTGAAAAGCCAGTAAATAAGCTGACACCTAGCCCCTACCTGACAGAAAAGAATCTCACACGTCGCTGGACAGCGCTCGATAATGCAGATTCACAGCAAGAACTGCTCGACCCTCATACACAAAGTCAGTTCCAAGCTTATGAGAAAAACATTGAGCACTTTATTGGCACCGTTAAAGTCCCTGTGGGAATATCTGGCCCTTTAAGAGTCAATGGCCTATTTGCTACGGGCGATTACCTCGTACCACTCGCGACCACAGAAGCTGCGCTTGTCGCGTCTTATAACCGTGGTTCTAAGCTGATTACGGCTTGTGGTGGCGCAAGTGCTATGTTGCTCAATGAAGGCGTAACACGTACTCCTGGCTTTGCATTTCAAGGATTAGTTGAAGCCGGACAGTTTGTGGCTTGGGCTGTGACTCAGTATGACCAGTTCAAGATCTTGGCAGAATCAACAACATCACACGGCAAGCTGACCGACATTAATATCAACATCGAAGGTAACCATGTTTACTTGGTGTTCGAATTTCTAACCGGAGACGCTTCTGGTCAGAATATGGTGACCATCGCAACCAATGCCGTGTTTGAGTACATCATCGAAAATACGCCAGTTAAGCCTGACCACGCTTTCCTTGATGGCAACTTGTCAGGCGATAAGAAAGCCAATACCCAAACCTTGCGCAGCGTTCGTGGCAAAAAGGTAACTGCTGAGGTTAATATCCCTGCAGAGCTTGTCGCGAAGTACCTACACACGACACCAGAGAAGATGGTCCAGTTTGGCCAAATGACCACAGTCGGTGGCGCTTTGAGTGGTACTATCGGTATCAATGCCCATTATGCGAATGCGTTGGCGGCACTCTATATCGCTTGTGGCCAAGACGCGGCCTGTGTCGCAGAGTCAGCGATTGGTATGACGCGTATGGAACTCAACAAAGAAGGCGGTTTATACGCGAGCGTCACACTGCCTAACTTAATGGTTGGGACTGTCGGCGGTGGTACCGGCTTGCCAAGTCAAAAAGCCTGTTTAGATTTACTTGGGCTGCATGGTAACGGTAAATCACAAGCCCTAGCTGAAGTTTGTGCTGCACTGTGTTTAGCGGGTGAACTATCGATTGTCGGTGCGTTTTGTGCTGGCCACTTTTCACGAGCGCACCATAAACTAGCTCGTTAATAACCTTTGTCAGATTGGCTTGTTGTTTTGTGTGTTGCGCCAAATATCAAGCCATTCTCAATGTATGAGTCATAAATGGATTACTTACACTTATCTAGAGTGAGCCTTAAGCACCTCACTGCGCTTCATATTATGCTGAACACCCACAGCGTTACTCAAACCTCAGAACAACTCTGTGTAAGCCCTTCGAGTGTGAGCAAAACCTTGTCTCAACTACGTGACATACTTAATGACGAACTGTTCTATCGAGATGGCACCAAGCTGATCCCGACGCCATTTGCTTTGCAGATAGCTCCGACTGTTCACGCGATTCTTTCAAGCATGAACGGACTGCTTCATCAGAAGAGTTTTACCCCTCAAGAATACCAAGGCAGTTTTTCACTTTCGATGCGTGAAAGTACTTTCGAAGTATTTGCCTCAAAGATCAGTAAAATTACCACTGAGCTCGCGCCAAACGCGAAGCTCAACATCTATTCGAAACAACAGCTCGGCTTCGATGCTTTACTCAGTGGCAAGGTCAATTTGATCTTGTTGCCTCATGATATATCTCAGCCGCCGACCGATAACAAAGAGCTGGTTTGGGAAACAATTCTTCCAGATGAAATGGTTTGTTTGATGGGCGCACACCACCCTCTCGCTCAGCAAGAACTGACGGTAGAAGGCTACTTAGATTACAAGCACATTGGGATTTTAGATAACGAACTGTCTCAGCCTTACTTTGAACAAAACTTGGTTCAATGCCACCAACCAAGAGAGATGGCAATATCGGTCGCGGACTTCGGCGCTGCGGCTGTGTTGTGTCACCACACGCCTTTCCTGTTCACTTGCTCTAAACAGTGGGCTGAGCGTGCTAAGCAAGCTCAGGGCTTAGTGAGCAAGCCCTTGCCTTTTGATTACGGTAAGGTGGCGTATAGCTTGGTATGGAACAAGCCCAACATGAATGATCAAGCGATCAAGTGGTTGTGTGACCTGTTTTTAGAAGCCTGATTGACCGCCTAAGCAACATAGAGGTTAGGTATAAACCTCAGGGGTTTGCATCGGTCTTTGGACTATGGTGTATAGCTTATCGTGAAAGCTCTGCATCTGTTGTTCGTTGCATTTCGGCCAATCTAACGCTTCGCCAATGACACCATGATGTTGAAACGCATTCAGTCGAATTCGAACATCACTTGGTAGAGTCTTCAAGTAACGCCCCACTTGTTCAATTTCGTCCTCAAGATCGCTTTTATTTGGGATATGTAGCAACCTAACTTCGTGCAGTTTTCCTTTATCTGCTAAGTAGTTAATGGTTTCAAACACCCTATGATTACCTCTACCCACTAACCATTGATGTGTTTCCGATTGCCATGATTTTAGGTCAATCATCGCGCCATCAAGATAAGGCAACACCTTGTCCCACCCTTGAAGTGACAGCGAACCATTACTATCAATAAAACACGTGAGATGCGCTAACTGTGGATCACGTTTAATCGCTTGAAACAGCTCTATGATAAACGGCAACTGCATGGTCGCTTCACCGCCAGAAACGGTAATGCCACTCAAGAAAAACTGATTATGCCTGACAAGCTCCAGAACCTCTGAGACCGTCATTGTGGTAATTTTCGGGCTCGACTTATGGTCGCAGATATCAATGCACTTATCGCAGTTGGTGCAAGCTGCTGGGTCCCACTTCACTTTGCCATCAACCATGCTTAAAGCACGGCTTGGACAGCCACTCACACAATCTCCACAATGGTTACAGTGATTGATTGTGTGCGGGTTGTGGCAAGTAATACAATCAAAATTGCAGCCCTGAAGAAACAGCACCAAGCGGTTTCCCGGGCCATCAACACAAGAAAAGGTCAGCACACGGCTGACCTTCGCTTGTTTTTCTGCCTTATTATTTTTAACCCTAGCCATTTGAGTTGTTAGATCAGAAATTTTCATAATTCACATTGTTCGTATTCGAAACGCATCACACAAGTTAAAGCTATTCGTATGTCGGCGACATCTCTAAACTCGCCACGCGTGGTTTACGCTCTAATATGCCCGTGTTCTTCGCAGCTTCAGCACCTAAGAAGGTGGTATTGGTGCGTGAGCCTTGCTCATCGTATTTAGCAATGTCTGACAGCTTAATCATGTAACCCGTCACGCGAACCAAATCGTTTGATGCCACATTAGCCGTGAACTCTCGGTAACCCGCTTGAATCGCACCTTTACACAAGTTGAACATCGCTTCAGGGTTAGATTTCACTGTTTCATCGATGGTCAGAATGTCACTGATGCCCGAGGTGTAGAACTTATGGTGACCCGCGGTTGCACGAACGTAAGAGACAGGATCCGGTTCGGTACCATAAGGAATACGGACACCCGGCGTCACATCTTCATCTAAGCTAATACCGCCTTGAGCATGCAGCAGAGCTTTACCTTCTAACCCATACTTCACGTCAGAGCGTTCAACGATCTCAGCCAGTTTTTCGGAGATACGGTGACCAAGCTGATTTGCCTGTTCATCGTGACCATAGCGCCCTGCTTGGCCCTCTTTCTCCATCAAGATGTTGACTGCTTCCGCCATGCCATAAATACCAAACATTGGCGCAAAGCGATCTTCTTCGATAAGGCCTTCTTTGGTCAGGAAACCTTCGAAGAAGTTAGACTCTTCATGCAAGAAGCGGCTACGAGCGTTCATCAACTCAACCATGATGCCACTGTAGTTCGGCAGTACTTGTTGTAAGAAATCAGCACTGTCCTCAGACTTCAACGCCACTTGCTTTAGGTTCATACGCACCAAGGTATTTGAACCGCCCGCTAACGGCAGAGAGTTGTAGCAGCTCACAATACCAAAACGCTTATCGCCGTAAGCCTCGGCATGCGCTGGATAGTTTGCAATATGTGGTTTACTGCATTCACAGATGTTGCTCGCCGCATGACGAAGTAGATCATCAGGTGTCACGGCTGGGTCGTACATAAAGGTTAAGTTTGGCGCGATCTGCTTCAATTCAGCGTCTACACGTAAAATCGTACGGCAGATAATGTTGTCTGTCGGGCCGATATTCACATGCATAAAGGCGTCTGGCAGTGTGCGATCCAACATGATCCAGAACAGCTTAATCTTTTGGTATACCTGCTCTTCTGTTAAGTCGCCCACGAAAGGCATCAACACATCATCCAACTGACCTAGGTAAACCGGAATTGAAGTGACAGACGGAACATGGTGGTAAAGGATGGTAAGCATGTTCAATGCTTCATCGAAGTTGGTTGCCGCGCTAAGCTCTAAATACTCTGAGCCTTGATGTAAGTATTTAGAATAATCTGGAAGTACATAGCGCGGCTTAAATGGGGCGTGCCCTTCAAACATGTCACACAGCACACCTTGTTGTAAGGCTTGCTCTACTTCTTTGCTTACCGGCATATACGGTAAGCTGGCTTCAGCTTCTAAGGCAAGATAGCTCGACTTCTGTTTTGGTGACAGGTTGGCATCTGAAATGATATTGCTAAAGCGTTGTTGTTGCTCTGAAAGTGGTGAAGAAGTAGATGACGCAGATTGGTGGCTCATGATTAAACCCTTAGTGTTGTTATGGGCTTATTTTATATCTCACCGTTATATTTCCACTAATGAAATGTATGCAAGACTACATTTCCAAAATGGAAATAAATAATTTGTAAATTAGCGGTGTTGAGTTTTCTATGAGCGAGATGAGAAACAGAGAAATAGAGAAATAGAGAAACCAGAGTTAGTAGTGAAGAAATGAGAAAGCGCTAATTCGTTCTGTTTAAAACGATAGCGCCAAAAAGAGAAAACCCACATAACTGACGTTAGAGTCGTTAATGTGGGTTTAGTAGTTTAAATGAGCATTCTGAATGCTAGCTCAAGGCATACACACGATTACAGATCTGGAAGCGCTTGTTTACGTCCAACACCCATTAATACCTTTAACTCTCCTTGTGGAGTGTCAATCGAGAACGGTGTAGAGACTTCAACTACTGCAAAGCCCGCTGCACTCAATACATTTTCTGAGCGCTGTTGGCTTACACCGTAGTCTTCACTGTCGCTTTCCAAGTACCAATCCCAGTGTACAAACGTACCGTCGTTTTCAAGCAGCGTGTAAATCAGACTGACTGTGTCTTGTAGGTTCGGGATAAAACCACACACCGAAGAGGCTACCACTAGGTCAAACTGGTTTCTGAATGCTGGATGCTGCGCTGCAAGTCCGCGCGATAAAATATCAACTACCGGTTCAACGTTAGGTAACTCTTTCTTATCTAACTCTTCAATCATCCCTTCAGAGATATCAAGTGCGATGATCTCTTTTGCTAAAGGAGATATTTTCTGGCTGAGTAGTCCTGTACCACAACCAAAATCAAGGACACGGGTTCCGTTTAAATCAACGAGCTGTGTTAACTGGTCAAATACGGATTGTGCGAATACTGCAGTTGCGGGATCTTTATCCCAATCAACGGCGTATTCGTCCCATTGTTTCGCCATCATGGCCTCCATCTTTACTTCTTGTAGGTTCGGAACTTCCCCAGAGTAAACCAAATTAGTCAATTCGTCATAGAGTTATCATGCAAAGATGGACTATTTCTAAGATAGTCAGCACAATATTCAGATAATATGCACCGACCCCCGCTCAATATGGAAATGAAATGAACCTTTCTCAAGTCCAAGCCTTTTGTTCCGTTGCTGATTTAGGATCAGTTTCTGAAGCTGCACGCCAGTTAGAATGCAACCGAACCAAACTCAGCATGTCGATTAAAGCCTTGGAAAAAGAGTTAGATGTCGAGCTGTTCGTCCGCAGCGGAAACCACGTTGAGCTTTCAGAAGCGGGTAAAGCGATTTACAAAGATTGCGAAGGCATGTTGGTGACAGCCGCGCGTATTAAACAAACCTGCTTGCATGTTTCGGGCGAATTCAACGCAGAGATTTGGATAGCGCGAGATGACTCCCTACCCGATGAAATGTGGCAGGACTTATCTCACGCCTTAAATAACAAGTACCCTTCTACCTCATTCAACTTCGTTCTCGCATCGAGCGGTGACTTAGCTAACCTAGTTGAAACTCAGCAAGTCGACTTCGCATTTGGTGTCGATTACGAACGCGTCGATGACCCAAGAATTATCTACAACCCGCTTGGTAAGATTCGAATGATGTCTGTATGTAAGAAAGGACATGATTTGAGTGCGATGCGACGAGTGTCTGATGAAGTACTGAGAAATTCGATGCAAGCAACCATGGTTTATCTTAATGAAAAGGATAATCCTGAGCTTGAGCCCTTCTCGCGTCGTTACATTGGCTTCTCTAGCTTCGACTTTATGTTGGATACGATTCTACGTGAAGAAGCATGGGGCGTAATGCCTGAGCCATTGATTCGCCATTTACTGCGTGAACAAGAGCTTGCCGTGATCAAACACACCTACGGTTTAACACAAGAAGACTACTGTATGTTTACCGCGGCTGGCATGGCAGAGCACCCAGGAATGAATTGGTTGGCCGACCAGCTTAGTGATTATTTGTTTGATTTCTAGACGGACGACTTTTACTCCATACTTAAGTCTTGCTCTAGAAAACCATCACGTGATCCACTAAGTAGCGTCCGTCTTCTTCAACCATTACCATTTCGGCGACAAACTCGCCTTTGGCGATGGTGTAAGCTTGTTTCCACACAAAAGCGATGGAGTCTGAACGTCTAAACAGCGCGACTTGCTCTCGCTCAGCAAAAAAGCCATTACTGTGCTGATAATGGTGACACACCTTTTCTAAATATTCCGGCGTAACAATGTCTTTCATCCTTTGAGTAAAGTCTCGACAGTGCTGTTCATGATCGACCTTGGTTGAACCGTCCATCAGATTATCCATAATCGGGTTAGCAATCACCCACAACTCGTTATCACTGATATCGTCAAACTTCATATTGATTCTCTCCTTGTCCATTGCAGTCGCAGTCAAATCTAGAAGACCAATAAGACCCTAGCGACTAATGTGTTGTATTAATCATAAACGATCCTATTTCAGTTGCACATCATCCCCAAAAAACACTCAACGTCAACTTTATTGACACCAAACCCTAACCTTAAGTCACTGAATTTTATTGATTTATATGTTCGAATTAAATAAGACATATAAACATCATCAGATAAAGTTTGTAAAGTTAGCTCATTATTAGAACAATGAAGTTATCAAAAACATCTGGAAAATATTATGTGTGACAGGAAAAGCCAAAACGAAAATCGAGTACTATTGTTCTCAGCCCTTTTAGCATCAGGCTTCGCAATTGGCGGATTGGTGTTGGGTCTTCTCGTTGGCTCTCTGGTCATAGTGTTTGACGGTGTCTATTCTCTTATCAGCTTACTGTTAACTTTATTGTCACTAGCTGCTTCAAAATACATTAACCGCCCTTCAGATAGAGAGTTCCCGTTCGGTCGAGCTATCATCGAGCCGATTGTGATTGCGATTAAAGCCGTTGTGATTCTGCTTGTGGTTGGTTATTCACTTTACTCTGCGATTGGTGCCCTAATGACGGGTGGTCGTGAAGTTGATGCTTCTATTGCAACTCTGTTTGGTATTTTCAACGTGTTGGGTTGTGGTTACGCTTGGTGGTACATCGCGAATAAGAGCAAACGTATTTCTTCAGGTCTGATTCAGGCTGAATCTAAGCAGTGGCAGATGGATACGCTACTGAGTGTAGCGGTAACAGCGGGTTTCGTAGCGGCTTGGTTAATTACTTTTTCTCCGCTTGCAGAATACGCAGTGTATGCCGACCCAATGATGATGTTGCTAATGTCTTTCTACTTCATCAAAGTGCCTTTCGACATGTTACGTGAGGCGATGCGCGAACTGCTTATGATGTCGGCAAACAAAGATATTTGTGATGCGGTAGATAAGAACGTTGTCGCGGTAGACAAAGAAGCGGAGCAAGATTTGGAGCTGATGGGTGTGACTAAGGTTGGTCCAGAATTACGAATCAATGTTGATATTCATACCAACGACCAACAAGCGATTGCGGTCGATGATATTGAACGTACGCGCCGCCAACTTAAGCGACGCTTATCGAAGATGCCTTATGAGCTTCAACTGAATCTCAATATCGCGAGTTAAGAGTCGAGAGTTAAGAACCAAGAGCTAACCAATCAACCTCTCGCTGACTAAGACTCTGATTGAACCTTTTTAGAAGCCGACGCCGTAACCGTCGGCTTTTTGTCTCTGGTTACCCACCAGCAAGCTAAAGAGCCAATCGTTACCATACAAACGCCCTGCCAAAACGTCATGCTCAATGACAAACCCAAAATAATAGAAGACAGTAAGGTCGCAAAAATAGGCGTGAAATACGACATGGTCGCCAAGAAGACCATATTGCCGCCAAGTATCGCTGTATTCCAAAGCGCGTAACCTGCGCCCATACACACGCCTGCCAACACTAAGTCAATCGCAGCACTGGTTGTCATCACCATGCCGGTTTCGTTACTCAATGCGTATTTGATCCACAAGGTGATTGCAGTCGCGATAAAGAACAGCACGATCGCATTCTGTCCTTTCGCCACTTTCTGAGTGTAATTACAGTAGACCGCCCAAATAATCGCGCCGAAAAACGCCATTGAATAGGTTTTAGGGTTGGTGGCAATATTGGCAGCGATTTGATCAACAGAAAGCCCCTGATCGCCACTGATACTCCAAGCCACACCAAAGAAGGCTAAGAAAATACTTGGGTAAACCAACCAGTTAATCTTTTTATCGCTGAGCAATACCGCGAACAACACCGTCAATGCAGGCCATAAGTAGTTGATAACGGCCATTTCCAAGGCTTGATGTCGGTTGTTTGCCATCCCTAAAGCCAGAGCTAAGAAGATCTCATAACAAACGAACAGAGCACCACCAATCAACAGGTATGACTTAGAAAACCGCGACAGCTTAGGTAACCCCATAACACAGACCAACAACAGTGAGCTCACTGTATAAAGACTGGCGGCGCCACCAATTGGGCCCAGTTGTTCTGATACGCTACGAGACAGCGCGATTAAGCAGCTCCAAAGTAAAATGGCAGCAATGCCGTAGCAGCTATGGCGATGAGATTTCAGCACGCCTCTTCCTTATTTTTATTGTAATGGGGTAATCAAAGCGAGCTTAAAGCAAAGGTAGGCTTAAACGCCACTATCGATAAGTTGCAGTAAGTAAAAATAAGTAGCCGAGCACATAACTGTACTCGGCTATCAATCATTCACTCAAAAATCTAAAAGCAATTAGCAATTAGCAATTAGCAATTAGCAATTATGCTAGTAAAAGAGCTTGCAGGTCAGCCAGAGACTTAACCTGATAATGAGGGTTAATTCCGGCTGGCGTTGCCTTTTCTTGACTATTTAACCAACAGGTTTCAATACCAAAATCTAATCCGCCTAGAATATCGGAATGTGGGTTATCCCCGACCATCAATATTCTTTGCTTAGATGGCAATCCAACCAGCTTATGCGCATATTCAAAAATCTCGGCATCCGGTTTGGCTACCCCAACTTCTTCAGAAATGATCACGTGCTCAAAGTAATCCGTCATTCCTGTGCGCTCTAAACGGATTGACTGCAGCTCTGTAAAACCGTTAGTGATGATGCCCATGTTCACCTTGCCTTTTAAAGACTCCACCAACTCTTGTGCACCTGGTAATAAAGAACAGATATCCGCCATTGCGGTCAAAAATGCACTGTTTAGTTCTGCTGTTGTTGTCTCTAACTTTGTTGCCCAGCTTTCAAAACGCGCGTGCTTCAGTTGAGCTGCCGTAATGCGGCCATCTTGATAATCTACCCAAAGTGGTAAATTAACCTCTTGGTAAACCGAATAATCCTGTTCACTAAAATCCACACCAAAACGGGAGAACATCAGCTTCATTCCTTGAAAAGCATCAAAGTGGAACAAGGTTTCATCCGCATCAAAGAATATCCAATCGTACTTCATTTTCTGTCCTGTTATTCGCGTTGTTGAGCAGTGCTGTGTTTGTTTTTATCGTAGTTTTGCTTAATTTTTCTCTTCGCCTTGTAGGCTGGCAATCACTTTACTCGTAAATCTGTGAGCCTGTATATAAATCTAATAATTTATAGAAAACAAGCAGCAAGTCATGATGTATCGCAAATTTTGCCACATATTAAACCAATACCATACAAGAAATACATTTAAGTACCGGGAGGTATTATGAAGCACTTCTTACCGTCATCTGTCATGCTCACCCCATTTCTTGTCAAATACTATGACGAGGAGCCAGAAGACACCCTTGAGTCTGAAGAGTCGCAAGATCCTCAAATTGAGTGCAGTGATGACTCCGATAAAACGTCGACACCAGCCTAACCAAAACAGCTTTCAATGAAAAACCTTAATTTTCATTGTTATAGAGCACCATTCTGCTCTTGGTGGAGCCAATTTATCGCTAATCACTACTGACAAAGAACACAGCCAAAAACCATGAAAACGATTGCTATATGAGCCCTATCACAACGACTAGCCACAAAGTGGTAGTTCGGAATCAAAGTTGTTCCAGATCAATGGTCGACCACTTGAATGCCGACAACATGTAGGAAATTAAAAATCATAATTAACGGAGTTTTCCAATGTCTACTGCATTTTACATCCCTACAATCAACTTCATGGGTACTGGCTGTCTGAAGGATGCTGCTGATAGTATTCAGTCTCAAGGCTTTAAAAAAGGTCTGATCGTAACTGATAAGATCTTGAATCAAATTGGTGTAGTTAAGCAGGTACAAGACCTTCTTAGCCAGCGAGGCGTAGACGCAGTTGTATTCGATGGCACTCAACCAAACCCAACCATCACGAACGTTAACGATGGTCTTGAATTGCTGACTGACAACGATTGTGATTTCGTTGTTTCTCTAGGTGGCGGTTCTCCACACGACTGTGCAAAAGGCATTGCTCTGGTTGCTTCTAACGGCGGCAAGATTGCAGACTACGAAGGCGTAGACCAATCTGAAAAGCCAATGATGCCTCTTATCGCTATCAACACTACGGCTGGTACAGCATCAGAAATGACACGCTTCTGCATCATCACTGATGAGGAACGTCACATTAAAATGGCGATCGTTGACAAGCACACAACACCGCTTATTTCAGTAAACGATCCTGAACTAATGCTTGCTAAGCCTGCATCACTGACTGCTGCAACAGGTATGGATGCGCTAACACACGCAATCGAAGCTTACGTTTCTATCGCAGCGACACCAATTACAGACGCTGTAGCGATTAAAGCCATTGAACTTGTACAAGCTCACCTAAGAACGGCAGTAGCGCACGGCGAAGACATTGAAGCACGTGAACAAATGGCTTACGCACAGTTCATGGCGGGTATGGCGTTCAACAACGCGTCACTAGGTTATGTTCATGCGATGGCGCATCAGCTAGGCGGCTTCTACGATCTTCCACACGGTGTGTGTAATGCTATCTTGCTACCACACGTTCAACGCTACAACGCGCAAGTTTGTCCTGAGCGTCTACGTGATGTTGCAAAAGCAATGGGCGTTAACGTTGAAGGTATGTCACCAGAGCAAGGCGCAGAAGCTGCGATCAACGCAATTGTTCAACTAGCAAATGACGTGAACATCCCAACAGGTATCGCGCAACTTGGTGCAAAGCTAGAAGATATCCCTACTCTGTCTGACAACGCACTGAAAGACGCATGTGGTTTTACTAATCCTAAACAAGCGACCCACGAAGAAATCTCTGCGATTTTCGAAGCGGCAATGTAATCTGCCATTAAGTCACTTATAAACTTATCGACAAACGGGCTCACCTACTGAGCCCGTTTTCTTTACCTGCCATATGTTATTCAAGTCTCTGTTTTGAATAGCCACTGATTAAGATAAATCTCTTTAAAAGTCGCATTGTCATAACTGCTTAGTTATAGTCAAACTATTGATACATAGAATGACAAACAGGTTCCATTGAGTCGTTGGATAGTTAACTCCTCATTATTAGCATCGCTCGTTTCCCACTCTGCCTTCGCGGAGGAACAGGATGAGTGTCACAGCCAACCGTTAGAAGACACGCGCGTCGAAAAAGCTTACCACTACCTAAACAGCAAGTTTTGTCAGCCCGCAATATGGTTCGATAACTTCTTTGTGGATGACCGTATTACCGAGGACGCCAGAGCCGGAACCTCTGTACGTTGGTATAATGATTTCATCTATTCTGAGGGCGGTGACGTGGATTATTCCACCAAGCTCAACGCACGCCTGCATTTACCCTTTGTCAGCAAAAGGCTTAAGCTAATCTACGAGTCTGTTGGCGATGAAGAATTCTTAGACTTCTTCCCACAAGATTCTGAAGAGTTAGAGAATGCACTTGGCCTTCGTTATGACGCCTATGCCAAGGGTTACAGTAGTTTCAATATCAAAGCGACATTACGCCCAAGAATAGAGGCTCGCTATCGTTTTACCTACCCGCTCACCACAGATGCAGTATTCAGGCTGACCCAACGTGTATATCAAGAAAAACAAGAGACTGGTGAGATCACCGACATCGACTTTGATCTTTCTTTAAGTGATGATTTCTTGGCTCGATGGTCAAGCTTTGCAGGATATAACGACGACCTTAAAGGTTGGAACTATGGTACAGGGCTAACCTTGTATCACTACCTTGCCCAAGACCAAGCACTTCAATATAGCGCCACGATTAATGCAACGGATGAGCCTCATAATCATTACGAATACGCTCAGGTTTCGGTTACCTACCGACAAAACGTATGGAAAGAGTGGCTGTTCTACGAACTCATCCCTCGTTATCAATGGGAACGAGAACCTCATGAGAAACACACCGAAGAAGCCAACATCACCCTTAGGCTTGAAGTCTTGTTCAACAATGTCTAGTGAGTGTTTGTGAGATTGGGGCATCGTTAGATAGAAAACGAGGCACAAAAAAGCACATCATGTGATGTGCTTTTTCAGTTCTATATAAGGCTTAAACTGTAGTCTTAACCCTTGTAGTTTCTTACTCGTGCCGCTTCTGCTTCACGCTTGTCGACAACGGTTTTACCGATTGGCGCCAATGAGATAACCGCGAGCTTAAGGTGCTGAATCGCAAACGGAATACCTATAATAGTAATGAAACACGCTACTGCTGACATGATGTGACCAATCGCCAACCAGATCCCCGCAAATAAGAACCAAATAACGTTACCAATCACACCTAGCGGGCTCGTGCCGATGTCCATTTCATTGGTTAGCTCATCACGTGAAATCGCTTCCTGACCAAATGGGAAGAATGAGAAGTTACCCATAACAAAACATGCTCTACCCCATGGAATACCAACGATGGTTAGGAATGCGAGCAGTCCGAAGAACCACCAAGCTAGTCCCATAAATACGCCACCGAACAGAAACCAAATGATGTTTCCTATTGTTTTCATTCTGTATTCTCCAAATCTTTGAATGCTATTTATTTAATATGCAGAGTAAGGCAATGATTGTTGTAATAGGTTCATTATTGTTGAACCTTTATGAACCGTTTATGAATCACTTACATTTTATGTGATTGATATACACCACGGTTCTCTAAATCTACATAGGGCTAAACCCATTTATTTGATACCATACACTTAGATTTTTAGTACCAAAAAGCTAAACAGACTCAACAACGAATTTAAGGCCGAATTTATGAATAACACTGAGCAACCTAAAAAGAAAATGAAAAACTGGGTGCCAATCGTCTTCTTCGGACTTCTCAGCACTGTTCCAGTGTTCATGTTCTTAGTTGATGTGTACATCAACCAGTATATGTAACAGAGCCGGACATCCTAGCTATATAAATGGATATAAGAACCCTTTCCTGTATCCATTTCAGTTCCAATTAGATCAGTTCTTCTTCAGCCAGCTCTTCGTTAATCAAATCAGCTCTTCGCTAATAAAATCTAGAATGTCTATCAGCTCATGATCAGGCAAATTTAGTAGGTTATCCCCTACATACCATTCAATCTTACATTGGTTTGGCAACTCACTGATCGCTGGGTTTCCTATCCAAATCTTGTGTTTCTTCGCTATGTTATCTCTCACAATAATGCCGTCTTCATAGCTCACAGGTAAATATAGGTGAAGCATGTTGACCTGCGGTTGCTGCGGATTAACAGTGAACTGAGGATAGTCTAATAAGATTTGGTAGATCTGTTTTGTTCGCTCAAACAATGATGGCATCAACTCTAATCGCTCATCAAACTGCATTGCTGCTGAAACCACATAAGGCGTTCGGTGATAAACATTGCCACCTTGGCGCTTCATCCACGCAGATGCTTTCGCTACAAAGGCTTTATCGCCCAACAATAACGAACCACCAAGGCCATTGAGACCTTTGTACAGCGAAACATAAGCACTATCGAAGCCCTGAGCAATCTCGCTGTATGACTTTTGGTAATAGGCGCCGCATTCCCACAAACGCGCACCATCCATATGAAGGTGAATTGATTGTTCTTTGCAGTACTGCTTGATCGCTTCAAGCTCATCCCATTCTGGTAATTGGCCGCCGATTTCACGCATGGGTAATTCATATAGAGCGGCTGCAATCTCATCAGGCCACGCCTTTAAGTCATCAACATTCCAAGTGCGAAATACGTTGCCAACGGGAAGTACGTTGAATCGGTTTTGGAGCTGATACCCTTGGCGTTCATGACGCATAATATGACTCGATTCATGCATCGCTACTAGTGGGTTTCTTTTCTCTTGGCACGCAATTTCTAATGCTGTTGGTTGATTCATGGTGCCAGTAATCACAAATACAGCCGCTTCATAACCTAGCAGTTCCGCGACTTTGTTTTCGAAGCTCTCGATAAACTCACCATCGCCGTAGCTATCATGGCTCACATTGTGTGTCTCACACCATTCAGCCATCTGAGCGAATGTTTGTGCTGGAGTCGGTTCTAGGTGACCGGAAAGCAACAAATCACATTGTTGACGCAAGTCCATGCTCATAGTTTTTCCTTTATTCATTATCGTTCTATGTAGGGTTATTGGATTATTTACGTTACCCACCAACGGTGACATAAAATGCCCATATTCGCTTTTACTATTCGTGAATAATTAGTTTTACTCAGTCATCGGCGGCTTGTGCCAGAAATACTCAAATTGACGGATGTTTTATATAATTAAGTACCTAAAAACACACGCATCTAGATAGATAAGTATGGGCTAATTCGTTGTTGTTCAACCATTCTTCTATTATTGTATATCTATAATCCCAATAGGTATTATTCGTTTATATACAAAGAGGGCTATATGTCGAAAAATCGAGTTTTAGTGCTATTCGCACACCCTTCTCAACATCGTTCTGAAGCAAACAAACCGTTATTTGAGCAAGCAAAACGCGTTGACGGTGTCACGTGCGTCGACCTCTATGCCGAATATCCAACGTTCAAGATCAGCATCGATCGTGAGCAAAAACGCCTATTGGACCATGACATCATCATTTTTCAGTTCCCCTTATATTGGTACTCCACACCGGCAATTCTCAAAGAGTGGCAAGATCTCGTTCTAGAGTATGGCTTCGCCTATGGAACCGATGGCAACGAGTTACAAGGTAAGAGCTTACTGTGTTGCATCACTGCTGGCGGTAAAAAGGATGCTTACCAAAGTGATGGCTACAACCACTTCACTATTCGAGAACTGCTTCACCCAATTGAACAAACCGCGTCTTTATGTGGGATGAACTATCTTGCGCCTTTTGCGCTTTTTGGATCTCGTACCGCTTTAGAAGAAAACCGTATTCAACAACATGTCGATAGCTACAGAACGCTTTTACAGGCCTTGGTTGCAGGTGATATCAACATCAAAAGAGCCAACAAGGCAGAAAAGTTGAACCATATTGTGGAAGAATTGATGGCAGAGGTTAAATAATGACGGGATACTTTCTACAAGCATTTATCTATTTAATTGCAGCCGTGATTGCGGTCCCTATTGCCAAAAGACTTGGACTTGGATCAGTTCTCGGCTACTTAATCGCTGGCGTTGTGATTGGTCCCATCATTGGATTGGTTGGCGAAGAGACAACAACCATCCAGCACTTTGCCGAGTTCGGTGTAGTGATGATGCTGTTCTTAGTCGGGCTTGAACTTGAACCTAAGATGCTATGGGCGATGAGAAACCGATTGATGGGGCTTGGTGGCCTTCAAGTTGGTGGTACGACCGCTATCGTGATGGGAATTGCACAGTTCTTTGGTCAACCTTGGACGATTGCTTTAACTATCGGTTTGATCTTTGCGCTTTCATCGACAGCCATTGTTCTACAAACGTTCAATGAGAAAGGCCTGTCTAAAACGGAAGGCGGTAAAAACGCTTTCTCGGTACTTTTGTTCCAAGATATTGCCGTTATCCCAATGCTGGCGTTCATCCCTTTGTTGGCTCTTCCTGAATTGGTTGCTTTGGCAGAAAGTGCCGCCCAAACCGCTGCACACCATGATGAACTCAGTTTAGTTGCAGGTTTGCCAAGTTGGGCATACGGACTTGTTATTACGGCTTCAATTGCGATTGTGGTCGTCGGTGGACATTATCTAAGTCGGCCACTGTTTCGTTTTGTTGCGAGCTCTGGCTTACGCGAGATCTTCACTGCAACTGCACTGATGTTGGTGATTGGTATTGCCGCGCTAATGAGCCTTGTTGGTTTGTCGCCTGCCCTAGGTACTTTCTTAGCAGGTGTGGTACTTGCCAACAGTGAGTTCAGGCACGAACTGGAATCTAACATCGACCCGTTTAAAGGGTTATTGCTTGGATTGTTCTTTATCACGGTAGGCGCAGGTATCAACTTTGGCGTTCTATTTAACGATTTCGCACTCATCATTGGCTTAACTCTTGGCGTGATGGCGCTGAAAGCCTTGGTGTTGTTTACACTGGCTTTAATCTTCAGAATCAAAAACAGCGACCGCTGGCTATTTACATTGAGCTTGGCTCAAGCGGGGGAATTTGGTTTTGTACTACTCAGCTTCTCAGCACAGAACCATGTATTACCTGCGGATATTGTTCAAACACTATCACTGGTTGTTGCCCTCTCTATGTTCTTAACTCCTGGTCTGTTCATTCTGTTTGATAAAGTCATTCTGCCCCGTTACGAGCAAAAATCGAACGATCGAGAAGAAGACAAAATAGAAGAGAAAGGTACCGTTATCATTGCAGGCATCGGCCGATTTGGTCAGATCGTAAACCGCTTGTTGGTATCAAATGACGTCAATACCGTAGTATTGGATCATCAAGCAAACCAAGTGGACTTATTACGCTCCATCAATATTAAATCTTACTTTGGTGATGCTACTCGTCACGACTTGTTGCATACCGCGGGTATCGAAGAAGCCGCGATGCTAGTAGTGGCAATCGACAACCAAGACTCAAGCGTTGAATTAGTGAAATACGTTAAACACACCTACCCTAAAGTGAAAGTCTTAGCGCGTGCATTCGACCGAGGTCATAGTTATCGCCTAAGAGAAGCGGGGGCAGACTTTGTTGAATCAGAGACCTACCATTCTGCTCTTGAAATGGGCGCTGAAGCCTTGCGTTCTTTGGGTCATCACCCATTCTTCGTCGAGCAGCAAAAATCGACTTATCAACGCGTTGAGAGCCGTAAGTCTGAAAAGCTTTACCAAGCTTGGTCTGAAGCGGAAGAGAACCCACGCTACGACAACAACTACCGACAAATCTTCATTCACCTTGAAGAAGCAATGAAAGAAGATATGAAAAAAGACCGTTCAGACAAACACTCTCGTTCTGAACGTGGTTGGACACCTCCACCGAAAGGCTATGCAGATGGCTTTGAGGAAGAAGAGTCTTAAGCAGAATCTAGACTACAGCTCTAGATAACCATGCTATTCAACCATCAAAAGCGGCTATTTGAGCCGCTTTTTCTTTCATTTAACCCCGACAAAACCTCAAATGAGCACAAGTATCAGGTGCTGAAACTCTTAATCCGAAAGATTTGTGTGATCTAGCTAAAATTTTTAATTTCTGACCACATGGCAAAAGTGGATTCGATTTTTACATTATTGAAACATTCCCACCCCGCATAAACCACACCAAAAACATGGCTATATATGCACTCATTCCTACCATTCAAGCACCCACCCAATTCTTAGCGACCACTCTCTAAGGCTTGAATTACATTGCATATATCGAAATACGCCGCAAAACCCCTAACAGATTCATTCATCAATCAAATAAATAACGCACGACATTCACAAATTCAAACCATCAAAATTAACATAAACATTTCAAAATATGTCTATCGTTACAATTTGTAACGAATGGCGGTTGTCGGTATAGTCCTGCAATTCAAAAAAGTGAGACCTTTGCGCTCACCTTAAAGGAGATATAATAATGATTACTAATGATGCTGTAATAATGGGCATGTTAGCTGTTATTCTTGGCGGTGTTTTTATCACGGAAAGTAGCCAAAATAGCGCACTGAAAAAATTCTACTCGTTCGTTCCGGGTCTATTGCTCTGTTACTTTGTTCCTTCTCTATTGAACAGCCTAGGCATCATCGACGCATCAAACTCAAAGCTGTACTTTGTTGCAAGCCGTTACTTACTTCCGAGTGCACTCGTTCTACTGATCATCTCTGCAGATCTGCGCAAGATCTTTGGACTAGGTTCAAAAGCCGTCATCATGTTCCTAACCGGTACTGTCGGTATTATCATTGGCGGCCCATTGGCTATCTTGATCATCGACCAAATAAATCCTGGCCTTGTATCGGGTGATGTATGGCGTGGTCTAACAACGGTGGCAGGTTCTTGGATTGGCGGTGGTGCAAACCAAGCTGCAATGAAAGAAGTATTTGAAGTTGACGATCAGTTGTTCTCTGCGATGATTACTGTGGACGTAATCTGTGCCAATATTTGGATGGCAATATTGCTTATCATGGCAGGTCGTCAGAAGAAGATTGATGCATGGTTAAAAGCAGATACATCATCTATCGAAGACCTAAAAGAAACCGTATCTAAGTACCAAGAAGAAAACGCGCGTCCGACGACGACAACGGATCTAATGAAGATCACTGCGATTGCGTTTGGCCTTACGGGCTTAGCACACTTCTTTAGCGACATTATCGCACCATGGATCTCAACTAATGCTCCTGAACTGGCGCAATACAGCCTGACTTCTGGATTCTTCTGGTTAATCGTAATGGTGACTACGTTTGCACTCATTGCTTCATGCTTCAAATCAACACGCAGCCTTGAGCACAGTGGCGCATCTAAAGTGGGCTCTGCATTCATCTACATCCTAGTTGCCACTATTGGTATGCAGATGGATATCACAGCTATCTTGGATAACCCAGGCTACTTCTTCATCGGTATCACTTGGTTAACCATCCACGCGATTATCATGATTGTGATGGCAAAGCTAATCCGTGCACCACTGTTCTTCATGGCAGTAGGTAGCCAAGCTAACGTCGGCGGTGCTGCATCGGCTCCTATCGTAGCGGCAGCGTTCCACCCAGCATTAGCTCCAGTAGGTATTCTAATGGCTGTACTTGGTTACGCACTCGGTACATACGGCGCTTACATCTGTGGCCTAATCATGCAGGCTGCTGCATTGGGTTAACAACTCATTGCTGTAAAAAATGGGCAACTGAACCTTGATCATATCGCCCATTTTCTTGAGTTCCGAGATGTAAAAAAGGCGACAGTAAAAACTGTCGCCTTTCTAATATCTTGTTACTCAGCTAAAGCTTATTCCCAATCAAGAATTACTTTACCTGACATACCAGAGCGCATCATGTCGAAGCCTTTCTGGAAGTCGTCCACTTTGTAGTGGTGAGTAATGATTGGTGTTAGATCTAGGCCTGATTGGATTAGTGAAGCCATTATATACATTAGCGAAATAAGTTTTTTGAAAGCAAGTATTTAAAAAATTTCAGGAGAACAATGGCGACAAAGTGGCGACATATATAAAAACAGGTCACCCATATGTCTCTATTGGCATAAAGTGACTAAAAATTCGTTCACACTCAGCTAGCAGACACCGAGTTTGTGAAAAGCACAAAAAATACCCTCGAAAACGTCGAGCAACTTATCGATGAACTTAAAGCGATTAAGCTACAGCATTTTGGCGAAGATAATGAAGCACAAGAGCCAGGCTTACGTTGTATAGCAGCTCCAGTTTACGACCGTTTTGGTACCGTAATTGCCAGTGTCTCAATTTCATTTCCTACCATTCGATTTGATGAAGAGAAAAAAGCTCACTATGTGGAGCTACTGCATAAATATATCCAAGCAATTAGAGTTTAATGGTTACCCAAGCAAGTAACAATAAAGGTTACGGTGACAGTGACAATAAAGGTTACGGTGACAGTGATATCACGATAAAACTTGCATCGTTAGAAAGGTAACTTCTTTTACGTTACCGCAGAGTTCAATGGTTTTATGTAAGCAAGAGCGCGCGTAACTCTTGCCTTACATACTCTCAGCTAAAATCCACAATATTAAACAATTTCCTAACGTTTATAATTTTTATCTCGCTCCCCCCTCACTTAATCTCCAATTAAGACCGATAAAAAATGCCTCTCTCCACATCAATAATTTAAAGAAAAATAAGTATCTCTAATAATAGTTTTAATATTAGATTTTATTCTATACGACTAGTTTCGTTCGTACCCACTTATCACTGTTTCATCGAAATGGAAAACAAAATCATCATGTAACTCAATATCCAACGAATTCGATGGATATAGTCCTCTATAAGCGATTATCACAATAAATCGAACTCCGTTATCGTTGCATTCATCAAACAAATAGAGAACAGAACCATGAACACAATGCCACATGAACTTGTGTGGGGTGAAGTCTACTTCCCACCGCTGTTATTGGTTATCGCACTGGCTTACATATTGACAATGCTAACAGGGTCAATCGCTACCAGGTTTGGCCTTCATAAGTACGTCGCCTTTCCTGCAATAGCAGAACTGAGCTTGATCGTGATTTTTACTGGCGCTATCGGCCATTTTATTACCATTTTTTGAGGCACTTACTGTGATCAAACGTTATCTCATCACACTTTTATTATTGGCTGCTGCGGGAACTGTGGTTTATAGCTATTACCAGTCGTATTCAAGTAACCCGTGGACCAGAGACGGACAAGTGAGTGCTTATATTGTCTCGATTACACCTCGAGTCACGGGTCAAGTGATTGAAGTACATGTCGAAGACAACTCTAAAGTGAAAAAAGGCGATCTTCTTTTTGAAATCGATCCGAGTATTTACAAGGCGACCTACAAAAAAGCACTTGCCACTCAAAAACAAGCGTTTGCCCTACTCGCCAAAGCCAAAAACGAAGAGCAACGCGCGTTGAATTTAGAGAAAAGAACACCCGGTGCGGTGCCCGCACTTACTCTAAACAACTTGAACAACGCGGTAGAAACTAGCACCGCGAATGTCGAACTCGCAAAAGCGAACGTAGAAGAAGCACACCTCAACCTTGAATACACCAAGGTATATGCGCCTACTAACGGCTATATCACCAATCTGAACCTACGTGTAGGTTCTCAAGTTGTCGCGAATTCACCTGTGGTTGCGCTAATTGATGAAGATAGCTTTTGGATTGAAGGTTATTTCAAAGAGACTGATTTAGTCGGCGTCGACGCTCAGGATACAGCCTATGTTACTTTAATGATGCATAACAATGTTCAACTAGAAGGACATATCAAAAGTATTGGCTTTGGTATTGCCAAACAAGATGGCAGCACAGGTAATGATTTATTGCCAAACGTGAATCCAAACTTCCAATGGATACGTCTAGCTCAACGCATCCCTATCAAAGTTAAGTTAGACAACATACCAAAAGACGTACAACTGCGTGTTGGTATGACTGCCTCGATTAAAATAATCAAAAATAGCTAGGTGATTCTTATGTTCACTGCATCGACTAAAGAAGCGATTAAAGCCGCACTCTCTATCGTTATCGCAATCTGCCTAGCGTTGTGGTTTGGCTGGGAAAAACCGTATTGGGCTGCGATAGCCGTTGCAGTGATGACATTGAACGAGAGCTTCGCTCATTCAATAAACAAAGGCCATAACCGGTTAATGGGAACCTTGTTAGGGACCGGTTATGCCTTTTTCCTTATCGCGCTGTTTTCTCAAGACCGTTTCTTGTTTCTAACATTTTTCACCCTGTTTCTTGGGGTGTGCATCTTCATGTCGAGCGACGAGAAATACGGCTATATCTTTTCAATAGGATTTGCCGTGTGTTCGATTGTTGCTTGTATGGGCGGGTTTGATAGCCAAACCACTTTTCACTTTGCAGTACTTCGGCTTCAAGAAACACTATTAGGTGTTGTCGTCTTCTCTATTGTGTATCGCATCGTGTGGCCTGTGAATACTGAACTCAACTTTGTACAACGTTTCGAAACAAGTAAACAAGCCTTGTTAGATGCGATGGAAAAAACAGACGACATCGACATTGCCGCACTCGAAAGCAATACCGCAAATATTGATAAGCTGTATCAACTTTTAGATCTGCCACTGACCGGAAGTTACCACCTTAAAGAGAACACCCAAACATGGCGTTTGCGTATCGATGAAATGGCACATATCCAAGATACACTACTCAAACAAAGTAACAGCGAATCAGACGTAGGTATCCAATGGACAGTTCTTACTCACAACTTGAAGACGTTCGATGTATTAACACCAGATCAATCTCTGGTTGATGGTGAACTCAATGTAATGGGCGATCATAAAGCAGTGTCTTGGCATCATGCTCATCGCACGTTTGTTGAACATTTGAATGAAGATGGGAGAAAAGTGCTGCAAGGCGTGTCGATGTTTATCACATCGTTGTTGATTTGGATTTATCTTCCAATACCCGGTGGTTTTATATTTCCTATGTTAGCCGGTATATTCTCTTCTATGGTGCCGACCATGCCACCAAGCATTATTAAGGATGCCTTCTATGGCGTTTTGGGTATAGGATCGGTGATTTTGTTGCAGTACATCTTTGTGATGCCACTAATGACAGAACTATGGGAGCTAGGCCTATTCTATTTCCTTAACATTATGGTCATATGGAAAGTGTTCGCGACACCTAAGCTCATGATACATCGAATTTTGGGTATCAACTTGTTGGTTGTTCTTACATCTGGTGCACTTAACCTCACTCCGGTTTATAGAATAGAAACACCACTGTTGATGCTGGTGAATATCTTGGTCATTTTAATGATCGCTAAACTGTTTACTGATCTATTCAGAGTAAAAGTAACCGCTTAGAACTGGATACACTAAATCGCTCATAACAAACGGCCTGCCAAGTATTTTTACTTAGCAGGCCGTTTTGTCATCTGTTGTAAATCATTATAAGTCAGTCGATTAACGTTAATTCTTACTAAGTGAGGATAGCGTCCATCAAACGCGATTAACGCGATCTGCCACCTCATCTTAAAATCCTCTCATTGATTGAAGCAATGCATTTTTAGTCGCGACATTCACACTAGAAATCCTAACGGATAAATACATAACAACTGAACACGACGTTCAGTTTTACATTGACTGTGTGAGCTTCGAAGGTTTGAGGCTACTCAGCGTGGAAACCGTCATGAGTTTTTTTGAAATCCGCAACAGCGCCTGTAAGACCCATACTCTTTCTGTGTTAGCGAGCGCCCTATTACTTACTACTCCTATTTTTGCGTCAGCAGAAGAAACCAAAACTTACAGCGAAGTCATGAAGCAAGGTCGAGTAGTGTTTGATAAATATGGTATAAGTCGTGATTTACCAAAGCTAGCAATCAGTTCACTGGTACAGGGTGAGCATCTAGTTGAACACGCACATCGTACTCTGCAAGTTGGTGATCAAGTTCGTGACTCAAGCGTCTACCTTGTTAAGAACACCGACACTAAAGGCAACATCGATCTGCGTGTAAAATATAATCCAACAGAGTTGGACGATAACGACAAACTGCTAAATGAAATAGAAACTTTCACACGTACCGAATATCGCTTGCGTAACTATGCAGAAAGCTTCGATCCTTCTTCAGTTCGCGTGCAAGAAGTCAGCGATAGCAAAGTCATCGTCAGCTTTAAATATTCGAAGTATGGCTTGCCTCAAGACATCGCATATTTCCGTTTTTTGAATGTCGACATTGAGTTAGTCGACGGTCAACCAAAACGCATGCTTATCAGCAATGAAAAGCCGTTCAAGCACCATACCTACAACGTAGAAACTTATCATCAAGAGATTGAGTTCTACACATTAGATTCTGGAAAGGTTGTCATTGCTAGTAAAATGACTGAAGTCACCGGTACATCAAAGAACAAACCCATGAAGATGACGAGTTTAGTTGAACCCGTTGCAATATATGAAGATGACAACGCTGTACAAGTTCTTAATGAAGAAAGACTTGAGGAAGTATCCGACCCAAGAATGCAAGAAGCTAGCGTGAAACTAGACCGAGTTTTTCCGTTAATGGGTGACATGGTGCGACGCCAAGGCATTGACTTACCGCTTCCATTCGGCGTATCAGTTGCTTATCGCAACCAAGATATGGACATTCCAATGACCGATTACGTGATTGGTGGTGTTCGCTTGAATGACTTATTTGACCCAGAAGATAGCGTTGCGACGGTTAATGCCGAAAGCCTTTCGATACGCGGTGACATTAATATCCTGCCATTCTGGAATGTATTCGGTTATGTCGGAAAGGTAAACGTTGATGCGAATATTGACGCCTCTTATACCGGCGCCGCAGGAGAATACCTACAAGACAAACTAAACGACAAACTACCTGGATTGGGCAACAAACTATGCGAAGGCGTATCGGCCTTGTGTAACAGTGGCCGTCTAAATGTACCACTGCATCTTGAATATGACTTGCGCGGAGCCGGGACTACGTTATCCGTTGGTTATAAAGAGTTCTTTGCCTCCGTTACTGGAACCTACTCCCAAACACGCCTGAAAGGGCTGGATGATTGGGGCGATGGCATCATCACGGTTCAACCTATGTTGGGTTACCAATTAGTCGATTATCGAGCTCAATTTTTTGTTGGTGCTGAATACCAAGGTTTAAATTCTCGTATGCAAGGCACCGTAAAAACTGATGACATCGAATTTGATTATGACGTTGGTGTCGACATCGATCAGTGGGCATTCCTAACAGGGGTTAACAAACAGATCGGCAAACATTACAACATGACCGTGTTGTACAACAAAGGTGAAACTCGTTCGGCTTTGACATTGAATTTTGGCTATCGCTTCTAGATCTAAATCACGCATAGGGTGGTCACGGCCACTCTTGAAGGATGGCGTCCTACTTATATGATTCCATTAATCGCAATAATATCTTTAATATACATTCCATAACAAAATGACATGTATCCAAGCTCGACAACGGTCGATGATAGCGTACGGAATTGCTAGTTTGGTAACAACAAAAACTGTGGACATAATTATGAAACTCAACAAACGATCAATTCTTGCTGTGGCCATTTCACTGCTACTAGCGGCTTGTGGCAGTGATACTAAGCCTACCGTTCCTGTGCCAGACAGACCAGAACCGTTAGTTCCTGCACCTGCTGAACCATTTGATGCTCAAATCGGTAACGTAACGATTAAAGCGACCAAAGAAGAATTGGTTATTACTTCGAATACCGAAAATGACAAACTCGCATCTATTGAATCTTTCAAAGGGATTAAATATGCCGAGGCTCAGCGCTTTGAGCACAGCAATATGCTGCCTTTATCAGATAATACGGATGAGTTTGAAGTTATTGACGCAACTCAATTTGGGTATGCATGTCCTCAACTAAAAACGACATCACAAACGCAAGATGAGAACTGCCTTAACCTCAATATCTGGCGTCCAGCAGGCGTAGATTCTGATGCAGATCTACCGGTTTATGTATTCATTCATGGTGGAGACTTTGAATATGGCTCAAGTTCTGAAGCACTTGTGCATGGCGATACTGTTGTTGCTCAAGGAAGTGACGATGGTAAGCCTTTCATCTATGTAAACTTGAACTACCGTCTTGGTCAGTTAGGTACTCAATGGGTAGAAGGCGAAGATGAAGATGGCAACTATGGCCTAGGTGACCAAAAGCGTGCCTTGGAATGGGTACACAATAATATTGCTGATTTCGGTGGTAATGCTCAAAACGTGACTGTTATGGGTCAAGGTTCTGGTGCTATGTCCATTGGTTTCTTACAGCAAGATGAAGATATCGCAGGTCAATATTTCCAACGTGCCATCATGCAGAGCAACCCGTATGGTTTTGAGTACCCTAGTTATGACGTAGCTAAGGACCGCAACAATGACTTTGATGCAAACACTTCGATCGACGAGATCATGGCGTCGCAAGAAACAGCTTTGAATGGTATTGAACAGCTAAAAAATTGGTTATTGAGTTCGCTATCGGTTTCTGTTTCTTATTTGGGTCAAGAGTTGGAAGTAGGCCCTAAATCAGGAAAGACCCCTATGCCAACACTGATGCCATTTGCTCCTTATCTAGGTTGTGAGTCACTTGCTACCAGTGATGAGTCAGAGACAATATGTATAGAACCATCTAAATCACCACTAAATTCTGATTTTTCTGTACAAACGATTTTGGGAAACAATGCTCATGAAGCAAATAGTTTTGGGATGTTGTTCAGTGTGACCTTTTTGATTCCAACTATCATTGACGAATTTCTTTCAACTGAAGCAATAAAAGGTAAGCGTTCAGAGGCCATTGCCTTAGATGCGTTGAAATGGCTAGATGATGAGCACAATCAAGATCGTTTATTAGCAAGAATAAATAACATGAGCTCTAAGGACGTTGCTGCAAATGCAGGTCTTTCACTCACTGCATATACAGCTGTTACTGAACTATTTTGGGGGATGGATTCAACTGTTGATATAGGAGTTCTTACGCCAATTTGTCTAGCTAAAGACGACCCAATAGAAGTAATCGAATGTATCGCAAAAAATGTAGATATTGAATTAAACGGCCATGAACAAACGAATAAAGTTTTAAACCTAACTGACTTCTACCCTAACTCAGAATCTAGCTTAGGTGGCGCTCTTGACAACATGAAGCAATTTAAAACCTTGCTAAATGACACCTTGTTCAATGGTCCAGCTCGTCATATGGCAGCAAACAGCGGAGTAGAAGCAACGCTATACCACTTTGAGCACAAGCCAAGCTTTAACATGTGGAACTACAATACCTTGCCAAATGGTGAGCTATCCATCATCGATTTATTTAAAACGATTGGTTGTGTCAGCGGTGCGTGTAACGGTTCAGAGTTGCCGTTTGTATTTAACAAAGCCGTGCGTTTTGATGGAAGTGAAGTAAGACCATCAAGCAAGGATAAAGCACTAATGAACGAAATGTCGCGTCTTTGGTTTAGCGATGAATTGTTCGAAGGCCAACAGTACAGCGATGCTACCGACAATGTACTTGTAATTGATGGTACAGGATTCAGCGAAAACAGTACTACCTTAGACTGGGACTATGTCACAAACCCAGGTGTTGATCCTAAGCTTCGTAAAGGTCGCTTAACCGGTCTAGCAGAGGAAGGTCTTATGCCTTGGCAGTGGTACCTAAACTAAACATGCTCAACACCCTTCCTACTTTACGGCCAGCTCGCTGGCCGTTTTTATATCCAAATTTTACGTTCAAACGCAGGTAGTTATGACACTTAGCAAACTAAAAACCGTATGCACAATGATGTTGATTACTGTGGTCACAGGCTGCGCCCAACCATACCCCGATGTTGAACCTGACTTTGAGGCAAACTGGCAAAGCACAGAACACCAAGCCGAAGTGTACCTGATCCCGACTGCACCAGAAGCCTTTGCTCGTCGTATCGAGCTCGTTCGCCAAGCACAACACTCTATTGATATGACCTACTTCTCTTGGGAGCGTGACACGCTTGGGTTGATGCTTCTAAATGAGCTCAAGCAAGCGGCGGATCGTGAGGTTCATGTCCGACTGACCTTAGATGACCTACTGGTATTTAATGATAAATGGCTAGCGGAATTGGACTCACACCCCAATATTGAGATTCGACTGTTCAACCCTTTTGAATCACGTAAAGCTGGCTGGATTGGTCGTGCGTTCAACTTCTCCACTCATCAAAAACAACTGGATAATCGGCTTCACGAAAAGTACTTCAATGTTGATCATCACTCGATGATTTTAGGTGGAAGAAACATCGGTAATGATTACTTTGGCTATAGCGAGAATGCCAATTTCTTTGATATGGACGTTTTGTTTCGAGGTGACGTAATCGCATCTTTCGACAACAATTACCAAGCACTTTGGGACAGCCAATATGTGGTGCCAATTCAAGAGCTAATCAAAGTCAAAGAACAAGGCCAATACAAAGCGTTTACCAAGGCAATAAATAAAGGCGAGAAGAATAAAAAGCCGATCACTTTCGATATTGAGCAACAGATAGATCGCCTAAGCGAACCAAGGTTTATTAAAGCATCGGTAACCCCTTTATTTGATTCATTAGAGAAGCTCAATGACAACAAGCCCTACTTTCGTCAACGTACCGAGCACTTAATGAAGCAAAAAGCACCGACACCTTCTAAGGCTGTTATTTCTACGCCTTACATGGTGCCAAGCGATAACCAGTTTGTATTCATCGATGCCCTCAAAGAGCACCAAGCCGAAGTCACCTTACTGACGAATTCATCGGCCTCTAATGATTCGGGCTTTGTGCCTGCGTATTACGAAAAACACCGTGAGACTTTACTCAACAAGGGTATAAGTATCTATGAGTACAAAAGCCAAGCTATCAATGATGACCACTACTTTCATGTTGATACCTACTACCACAACAAGACCGTAATTTTAGATGAGCGTGTCACCTATATTGGTTCTTCTAACTTCGACCCAAGATCAGACTTTCTCAACGTTGAGTTTGGTGTGTTGATTGACAGTGAAGAGTTTGCGAAGCAAGTGACACACTACTTAACGCGTCAGAAAGAAGATTTGTTTTGGGCTGTGTCGCGAGAACAGTCTGGCGAGACGAGCTGGGCTTCAGGGGAACAAATCCATACTAAGAACCCGAACTACAGTTCGTGGAACAAAGTACCGAATTGGTTATTTCGAAAAATGAATGGCGAGTTCGAGCTTTAAGTGTCGAGCTTCGAATTTTAATTTTTAATCTTCCACCAGTCCAAATGCAAAAAAGCCGCGTAATTCGCGGCTTTCTCATGTTTCAAATAGACGTATCTGAGCTTAAAGACGGTAGGTCATCGCTCTTTGGGCTACATAGTTCACCATATCAAGTGTTGTGAAGATCGAATTAACATCGTTAATGTCGTAATCCACATGTCCACGCTCAACATACTGCTCAGCGAGACGATAAATATCGACGACACGCTCAGCTACCGCTTCCATAGGATCAATAAAAGTGACTGTTGGAAATGCCGTTTCAAGTTGCTTTCTAACCAAAGGAAGTTCCGTACACCCCAAAATAACCGTATCAACACCCTTCTATACGATGCTTTGAACCGCAAGAAGTGCCGCATTGCGGTCAAACTCGCCCGCTTTAATACCGTTGGTTTCTCGGATTGCTTGTCCACACGCGGTCATCTCGCCCGTCACTTCGCCATAGATAGCGCTATGAACGTTATGTTCTTGCTCAAAAGCATCTGGCTTAACGAATACGAGATTGGCGTCAGTTAGGTAACGGTCGTAGATTCCCGAGTTGTATGTGCCGTTGGTACATAAAATACCGACAATAGATTCAGGATTCTGCTCTTTGTTTTGATCAACCGTAGTTTGAAGCATATCGACGATATAAACATTGGTATGTTTTTGAACTTCAGGTCTGAAATAATGAGCAGTGTTGCAGGTCATAACGCCAAATTGAACGTTCGCGTGTTCTAAAATGCACGCGGATTCAATTAGCTCTGGAACAGGGTCGATACCGCCTTCGTTAATGGCTTCAGAGCGGTCTGGCATATCTGAATTTTTGACCGCAATCATGGCCATGTGGTCTTGGTCTTTAAGCGCGCCGTGTTCTATCTCTTTTTTTGGCGACGATATCTTGGAACAGAGCATCAGCTTCAGGCCCCCATATTGCCAAATACACCGAATCGTACCTTTTTCATTGTTTTTACCTTTGTGTTTGCTAGAGCACAAAGGTCATTACGCTCTGTCGATTTGCTTGAATCCCATTGGATAGATCGTATCCTCGCTAGAGCTTAAACAGCATACGAACATTAGAACTGAGTCCCCAAGGAAAAGTGAATACGAAACTCATCTCCTGCAGGCGCATCTAACCCGTAAGCAAAATCGAGTTTTACAGGCACCAATTGTGAGTTCCAAATCAAACTAAGACCTGTGCCGCGCTTCCAATCCGCTTCATCATCGAACGCATCACCAACATCAAAAAATGCGCCCATCCAGATTGAGCGGTAAACCTGATGTTGGTACTCAAGCCCTGCTGTTAGCATGTAACGTGCACCTGTTAATTCACCGTTGTCATCTTTTGGAGAAATCGATTCATAACCATAGCCTCGCAAGTTCCCATCGCCACCAGCAAAAAAACGCAGTGACGACGGTACATCCGACAACGATTTAGCTATGTTAATGCCGACATTTGAACGGAAATGGAGCTTCTGACTTTCGCTAATATCCCACGAAAGCACGCTGTTTCCTTCCAACCGCAACAACCTTGAATCAGAGAACAAACTAGGGTCAGAATACTCAACAGAATAGATGTGTCGATGATTGAGCTCCAATTGATCATTTTTACGATCAACCTGAGAAAAACTGATGCCAGGTAACAGTAATTGCGATTGGTCTTCCTCAGAGGCCTGACGGTACTGTTCATGCAAGTATTTGACGTAAATGGTACTTTGCCAATCGCTGTCTAATTGCCAATAACGTTCAAACTTAAGATCGTTTGAAAAGCTATTGGTGTCTCGATGATCAATTCGTTTCGATTCAAACTGAATACCAAAGTAATCGGTCGTGACTTTCTCCGTCGGGATTTTGTACCCTAACTGCAGCGATTGCTCTTGTTCAGACAAATATGTCTGTGTTTCAAAGCTGTGCCCTCGTCGGTTATACCAAGGCTTTGACCAATTTAAAGACGCTCTTAAACCGAGATCGGTAGAGTAACCACCACCCACCTGCACAATGTTGCGAGAGCTTGGCTCAGCAATGATTTCGACTGGTACTTCAAGATTGTCATCAAGATGATTAAAGTCACCGTGTACTACGACACTCCGAAACCACTGAGTTTCAAACAAGTCAGACTGCAGCTCGCCCAACTTGATGGTGTCGAAGTCGTCCCCTTGCTTAAATGTCGGAATTTTCTCTATACGCGCAGGTTCAACACCATCATCAGGAATGCTGATAGCGCCAAACTTGTAGCGTGGGCCACTAGAAAAATGCAGATGAATATTGGCGATGTTTTCACTAGGAATCACTTCGATCTTAGACTCAACAAACCTACCGTCAAAATAACCTTTACGCTTTGCCAAAGAGAAAATCGCCCGTTTAGTTTGGTCGTATTCTTGGTGAGATAATGGTGAGCCTGAATCTAACTTACTTTGCGTGAGTATTGTGATGAACTCTTCATCTTTACTCGCTTCACCGGTGACTTTTACAACCGATTCTGCAATGTACATGACAGGCCCAGAATCGATATTCAAGGTGAGGTAATCACTGTCATCAAGTTCGATATCTATCTGAGGATGATAATAGCCATAAGGGTTGAGCGCGTCTTGAACCCGTTTCAATAACTTAGTATGGGATAGCTGGGAAGCTGGGACATCAACCAAAGATTCTAAATATAACTCTACATTTTCAGTGAGAGTTTTGTCCAGCCCTTTAACCTTAAAGCCTGCGCCTATCGCAGCGGGGTGAGTAACCATGAAGAGTGAAACTGCCAGTATTACTTGTTTAATCGAGGTCTTCACGCCGTTACCCAGTTGCTTAAAACCAAGACAGGTTATGAGCAAAACATGAAATCGTAGAATCTCTTATGGAGGATCTCGCCCTACAAACTGACAATCCGTACCCTAAGTGATGGTAAAATTACTTATACAGTGACCTAACCCCTTATGAGAGAACACAAACAAGGCGCTAAATTAGCGCCTTTTAAATGGAAAAAACCAAACTACTCTGTTTGTTTAGAATCCACTGCCTACATTAAAGTAAACGGCACTTTCTTCATGGCTTTGCGCGTAGTCCATTCCAAGGTGTAAACCGTAACGTCTTGCGATTTGGTATCGGAACCCCACACCTCCAGCATTGATGGTGCTATCGTGACTTACGATGTTATCTTGCTTTGCAGTACCAGAACCGTAGAACCCAGACACCTTCCAACGATGATTAATGCTATACGTGAGTTGCCCTTGTATTGTTTCAATTTCATCACCTTGGTAGCGGTAAGAAGACACTCCGCGTAAAGACACATACGGCTTCGCTGTTGGGGAGACAAGCCGATCTTGTTGGTCGAAGTTTTGATAATTCGCGGCTAACCCTAGCATCCATTTCTGAGTGATTGGGATATAGGCTTCGCCATCTATGTTCAAATTTCGGTAATTGTAATCACTGCCAATCGCATCGTCGTACACCATGTAATCTGCAGACAATTTGTAACCTTTGGTTGGATAAAATAGATTATCTCTTGTGTCATATTCAGCTTCCAAACCTAGACCAGAAGTAACCGATTCATTACCTAAAATTCGGTCTAAAACCGTATTATCAAATTCAATCTCAGACTTAGCTAGTAACTGTTTTATCCCCAACATCCAAGGCGACTGTCCGATCCTAAATTGTACCTTTTGTGAAAGAACGGCCACTGAAGTTGATGTACCTATTCTAAGATCATGGTCTATCGGTCCCCAGTTAATTGATGTGTACAAATCCAAATTCGCAACACCAAAGCCACCACCACCTGTATAACGGATAGAGTCATTCATCCATGAACGTCTGTGACCACCAAAAACAAACCAAGTCTCGTTTTCTGTACCTACCGCCCCAACCACTGACATTGCAGAAGGAACAAGCTGCGCACCACCATCAATAGCAGATAGCGCTGCCTGCTTTCGTTGTCGCTTTTCTTCATCTGTCTCGTGTAAAAACAAGCCAGCTACACCGCCACCGTAACCTACTGCAGGTTCGGTAATCAAAATCGGAATAGGCAAAAAGCCATGGGCATTTTCTGCAAGGTGATGCCCCATATCAAATTGACCATCAACAGGATCATAAAACGATGCTAAAGAAGAAGTGGTAAACAGAGAGCAGGAAAGAAGAACAAAGCCGCCGTAGCGAGTCATAAGATTGGCCTCATAAAAAAGGCCGGGCAATGAAACCCGGCCAAAAGTCTGCGTCCTTGCAGTAAACATAGAAATTAAACACTTATTGCCGATAAAGGGGGTCCTTAATCGACAGGACTAGAATAGGCCAAACGGTGGTATTGCCCGACTCTCATATAGAGGGTCAAACCCATCAAAATATGACCTTTCCAACGAGGTGAAGCTCAGAGCGCGGATACAAAAAAAAGGCTCTAAGTGAGCCTTTTGGGGAAATAACTGCGTAAGTTACGGTCAAGAATTAATACATATAAACCATTGAAATGAAAAATTTATGGTCGGTAGTTACTGATTAATCGCTCTCGGTATTCTGAAATTACTGAAGTCAAAGAGCCCTTGATATCACTGACCTGTTTCGAATGAGGACACCATAATGCAAAACCAAATTTGAAACCTTCAACCATTTGAGCTGTTTGAATTGGTTCAATTTCGTGTTGAGAAAACTCTGGGTCAGAGAAAAATGATTTAGGTAAAAGTGCCCAACCCAAGCCTTCTTCCACCATTTTGATCACCAACGCAAGTTGATCGATCTCTTCGTGGTCTGAACTTACAACGATTTTTTCCGACATCCCTTCTTCAATCAGAGATCTCAGTACAAACTGTTTCGAGTTTCTTAAAGCAACCAGTACATCTTCTTTGTCTAAATTGGTAAATTCACCGCCCTTTTGTACGAACGGATAGAATTCAATATGGCCTAAAAAAGTTGCGTCTAAACTGTGCATCGCACGGCTATCGTGAACATTCACCAAACCGAAGTGATACTCACCGTCCTGTATCCCTTGCTTAATCACTTTCTTATTACGAACCAGAAAGTTAACTCGCATCATTGGGAAATCACGTTTGAGTTGCTTTCGAATATCGACAAGGACACGTTGAGGAATCACGCTTGAATAAGCGATTGTGATGTTTTCTAATCCCCCATAAGAAAGGCTCAACGCAAATTTGTCGAAGGTACGTGCTTGCTCAATGGTTTGCTTGGCATAGTGATAAAGAAGATGCCCATCTTCAGTGGGCTCTACCGAGCGGCCGACTCTTTCAAAAAGGTTTACTGCGAGTTGGTCTTCAAGGTTTGTAATTACCTGTCCGATTGTCGTTCTGTGCTTGTTGAGCTTAACGGCAGCTTTACTGAAAGAGAGCTGGTCATAAACGGTAACGAACGCGAGAAGTTGTTCAATGCTAAAATTCATTTTGGTGTGCTTATTTTTAATCGTTATATATTTAAATTATCACAGACTGACGAAATATCTACTTTGTCAGATAATAATAGTGAGATGAATTCGTCTGGTTTAAGCAAAAAAAAACCTACTTAAGTCAGTAGGTTCTATCATTGATGTGTAATTAACAACTTAAATATATTCGATAACTCGTGCTAAGTAGTTAAAGTCGCCTGAATCACCGTGGTAATTGCGATAAACATCGACACTGAAATATCTAGGTTGATCCGCTTGAATATGTTCAGCAATACGCTGCTCAATGGACTCTAGAGTTTCACCCGTTTGCGAGTAAATGTATTTCTTGGTGCTCTTTTGAAGCTGGCGTTGCTTGGCTTCTTTGTGAGTGACGTAATTGTTCACTTCAACCCACTTTCCAATGTAATCAATCGCCACGTAGTCCGAATTCTCTTCAACCATGATCAAAGCCGCTTCTTGCTGAACATCGGCCAGTTGTAGCATGTCATTGTCGACTTTTTGCTGATCCATTGAGGTTGCATTTTGTGCCATTGCAGCGCTAGAGGTTGCTAAGATAAGTAGCGTTAATGCTGTTCTTTTCATTTGATAATATCCCTAATTAAGGTAATTCGGTTACCCAAGGTTTGCCTTGAGTTGCTTTGTGATAACCATATTTGTATATGGTTAATAGGTAATGTTCATCAAACATGTCTTTGGTGCGTTTTGCATAACCAAAGTCGTGTTCCATATAAGTAAATTGCATATCGATATTGTTGATTTCACAGATGTATTTCATTCGATATAAATCACCACGCGTTTGTGCAAGCGTCAGGCTTGAGACGCTCTTTGCTACCAAATCGAGTCCCTTATCTCTCAACGAGTGATACGGGGCTTTCAGCGCACCATTTCGAATAACATCGAGTTGTGGTGGTGTTTCTAACCCAAGTGAATCTGAGATCTGTTGATAGTCGAAGTTAGAGGGATTGAAGAATACTTGAGTCGCTAAACCGCCATCGACGTGTAGTTCTTCAAAGATTTCATCTTCATGCTCTACATCGATGAACTGCGGTGGGAACACGCCAGGAATAGACGCACTTGCGGCCAACACTTTATATATGAGTTCAGACTTATCTGGCATGTCGCTATTTGCTATTGCACCTACATTCCAAATGACAAGCTCACCAGAATCAAAATGAGTGCTACCAATAAACAGACGTTTGCCACTGCGATGTTGCGTTGCAATTTGTTCAATCATCGGTTCAGGGAAAGCCTCAGCAATAAACTGGTACAAGTTTTCTCCATCGGTAAACGCATCTTTAAAGACAGTGTTCAAAAAGTTCTTTTTTCCGAGCACTGATTTATCATTAATGTTCAACATTACTTCTTTCATCTTCGAAAACGCATCTCCCCCGATAAACACAAACGGTGCAATTAACGCTCCTGCGCTGATGCCAGTCACTATGGAGTAGTCCTTCAGCTGACCTGACTCTTCAAGCCCTATCAATATACCCGCACCAAAAGCTCCGTTTGCGCCACCTCCGGACAACGCTAAGATGTTCAGTTGATCACCTGATACAGTAATCGGTGTGGTTTGATCAGTTGGAGAGTATAAGAAGTCTGGCGACTCACTCGCCCAAATACGCAATGGCTCAGCGACTGATGATGCATCTTCTACAGTGACTTCTTTGTAATTGTCTTTGTTTACGCGTACGTCTAGCGTGTGAGGTGAACTACAAGCCACTACCAGGAATGACAAAGCAACGGTAAGACCCGAAGAGATTAGACGGTTCATATTTAGGCTCATTTAGTGTTCTCTAAAATGATTCAGAGACTCTGTTTAATAAATAAGGAACCTAAAAAACAGAGAGGTTAATAAATAGGGTAAAGTGAAGTCCGTCTCTTTGTGGTCGTAATATAGCTAGTATCCGGCTTAATTCGTAATCTCGTTTGTAGGACGCTACCCATCGAATAGTCGCCCCCCTTAGCTTGACCTTAAGCACTGTTGGAGTTAATCGCTCTAGCCTATTTTGACCACGTTGAAATCGTGGGTCGGCTCAACAAATTCATATTGAGCATTAATCGTTTGTAATTCCCAAGTGCCATAACTCTTAGTCAGCTCCAACACACCATAGACAGCGTTGTTTGCATGACGAAATGCAGCCACCGGAGACATTCTTTTCATTAATCCCGCAGTAAATAGGCCAGAGATAAGGTCGCCAACACCAACTGGCTGTTTCTCAAATTCGATATTCGGTCGTTGGGCTAAATAGCATGCTTTTTTCGTTGCTAGGATCATGCTGAACGCATCATCGGATAATGAGTGCAGATGTTTCACGAGCACCATTTTTGGCCCAAGTTCCAGCGCTTTCTTACAGGCCGTAACCGCATCATAAAGCGAGTCGATTTTGGTATCGGTCAATTCGCTCAGCTCAAATTGATTTGGCACGATGACATCAGCTATGGGCAGCAAATGTTTGACAATAGCCGCTTTCACGCCATCATCAACAATGCAACCTTTGTCCGGGTCGCCCATTACAGGGTCACAAATGTAGAGTGCGCTATGGTTCTTTTCTTTAATGAGGTTAACCGCCTCGGCAACCGCTTTGCATTGGTCTGCACTTCCTTGATAACCCGAAAGGATTGCGCCACAGTCTTTCAATGCACTGATGTTGTCTAAGCCTCGAATTAAGTGTCGAATATCGTCTGAACTAAATGTTTGGCCTGTCCAACCTTGCTCATATTGAGTGTGATTCGAGAACTGAACAGTATGGATTGGCCACACATCGAGTCCCATTCTTTGGATTGGAAAAACCACAGAGCTGTTGCCTGCATGCCCATAAACCACGTGAGATTGAATAGAAATAATACTTTTCATACGCCGCTCTTCTGATTTTGTCGGAATGAATTTCGCTTGGATTTGGCGACTAAATAAACACAACGATTGCATCCAATAGATAGCTACTTGAACACTGTGCTTATTTGGTCGGAATAGCCTCGACATCGCCGAGGCTTATTCTTAGTGATTTGAACATCGATGACTTAAAATCATGTATTCACTTCTAAGCTTGATTAGAACTTATGCGCCTTGAAACTCAGAGAAGTGTTCGTCTAACACCTTGCGAGTTGCGCGGCCAATTAGTTCATACTCATGGTGAGTCAGGTTAGCCAGTGACACACGAACAGAAGCGTGAACTACATCGAAGCCTTTGCCAGGAAGCAAAATAACGCCTGTTTCGTGTGCAAGTCGGAACAGGAAGTCTTTGCCCTTTTCATTCGCTTTGAACCATTCAACGAAAGCTGGGCCGTACAATTTGCCGCCCAAAGTGTCGAGCTCAAGCAATGTGTAGTAGTCCACACGATCTTTGTTTTCTTCAATTTCTACACCCATGTTTTTGTACAACGTTTTGTAGCGCTCGCGAATGATACGTTTGCACGCTTCTTTGTAGTTTTGCTCTGAGTCCATTAGGCAATTCAATGAGAACAGTGCCATCTGAACTTGTTGTGGTAGTGAAAGACCTGCTGTGTGGTTGAGTGCAACACTTCGGCTGTCGGCAACGATACGGTCGATGAACTTAATACCGCGTGGTTCTGGGTCTAACGTCTTGTAACGCTCATCCAGTTCAAGTTGACGCGTTTCTGGTAGGCTACGCATTGCATCATCGAACACATTATTGTGTTGAATCGCAATCGAGCCAAGGCGCCAGCCTGTCGCACCAAAGTACTTAGAGAATGAGTAAACACAAAGCGTGTTGTATGGAAGTTTGGCAAACAGAGAAACGAAATCGTCTGCGAATGTGCCGTACACATCATCGGTGATAATGAACAGATCACTACGTTGTGTGTTCACGAAGTCTGATAGGTTATTCAGAGTCTCATCAGAGAACTTCACTGATGCAGGGTTTGCAGGGTTCACCACACACAGCAGTTTGATGTCTTTGTCTTCAAGCTTCTCGATTTCAGACATAGGTAACTGCCATGTTGTCTCATCTAAACGAAGCTCTACAATCTCTAGTTCGTATTCTGAAAGCTCAGGGATTTCTAAGTAAGGAGTGAAGATTGGTGTGATCAACGCAACCTTATCGCCTTTCTTTAGTAGACCGTTGTGAAACATGGTTTGGAACGTGTACGTCATTGATGCAGTGCCACCTTCCGTTGCAAACAGATCGAAATCCGTCGTCATTGGCATTGGACCGTACATCTCTTCTGCAATGTATTGTTTTACTACGCTTTCGATATTCGTCAACATGCGTGGTGGTACTGGGTAGTTACACGCTAAGTACGCATTCACAAGCTCATTTAAGAACACTTGCTTCTCAATACCTAAGCGATCTTTTGCGTAGCTCAGAGCTTTTTCAATGAATTGAACACCTGGGTTCTGTTGATTGTTGTTTGCGTAAGAATCAAAACGCTCAACAATACCAACACCATCTGGAATACCACCAAAGCTACCGTCTAAATATGAGTATGTACGCTCCGCTTCCATTACTGCGAATTCACCTAAACGAATAAATGCTTTACGTGGCAGCGTTGCTAGGAAGTTTGGATTACCACGGCCTGCATCTAATAAAGCACGGTCTGGTACTGTTTGCGCGACTTCAATTAATTTGTCTTTTAATTCAAACGGGCTTAAATTAGCGAATTTTGAAAAGTCGATAGTAGTATTTTTTGTAGTCATAATATTTACCTAATAATTTAATCTTAAACACTTCTAATTAAATAAAGTGTTTTACTTAAGTGTGATTATTCAGGCCTACCCTATTTTTTGATTGGGTAGGTCTGTTAATAAGTTGATAATTGTTTTAAATCTATAATGAGTTCGCGGTTTTAATTACATACCCGCATTAACGGTAATAATGCCGACGATAATTGGTCCCCATAGAGTCAGTAACACGTTGGCTACTGCGTAAGTCACAGTGAAAGAGAATACTGGCGTTGCATTGCCTGTTTTTTCCATCAATGCTGCGAATGCTGGGTTTGCACTTCGACCACCAGTCACACAACCTAACGCTTCTACTGGGTTCTTGATCTTCAATACAAAGTACGAGAAGAAGAATGAAATAATCTGTGGAATGATGGTGACTGCCATACCCAAGAACAGAAGTGACATACCGTGTTCTTTGATGGTATCAACCGCTTGGGGGCCTGCTTGTAGGCCAACAATACCTACAAATGCCGCTAGACCAAAGTCACGAATGAAGTTTGCTGCACCCACTGGGAACTGAGCGACATGTGGGTTTCGGCTACGTAACCAACCAACAAGTAAACCAGAGATCAAACAACCTGCACCAGAACCAATCGTTACGGGAATACCTGCAATCTTGAAGCTAATTAAGCCAATAAGAAGGCCCAACACCATACCGAAACCGAGTACGATGAAGTCAGTCATAGTCGCAGAACCCATTCGCTTACCGATGTATTTTTCAACTCGGTTGATGTCTTGAGCCGTACCCGTTAGCTGGATAACATCGTTCTTCTCAACAATAAGGTCTTGAGTAATGGCCACTGAAGTACCTGCACGCATGTAGTCTGTCACATACACGCCGCGGAATGAGCGTTGATTTGAGCTGTCTTTGATTTCTTTTAGCGAGCGACCTATTAGCTTGCGGTTATCAGCGATAAGTTGACGATTTTCTTCAATAACTTCATAGCTTTCCGGTAATGCTACTTCATTGCTTTGTGCCTCGCTCTGTAGCTCATGAACCGCATTTCTACGGCCGGTAACCACAACAAGGTCGCCTGCTTTAAGCGCTGTGAACTTGTCTGCACTTAGCTCTTTTCCGTCGCGCTCAATAAGTTCGATACACGCAGCAAGTGATGATTGATTCAATTGTGCTAGCGTTTTCCCAATCAGTTTATCGTCGTTAGTTACTTTAAAAGCACGTGTCACTAGAGCGGTTACCGCGTTAAATTCGCCGTCTGCTAAATCGCGTTTGCCGTTCGAGTTTTTCTCTTCTAGAGCGATAGCTTCAGATCGGATATCCCACTTCATGAGCGTTGGGAATACCCAAGTCACCATCAAGATTGGACCTAAAGAACCAAAGATATATGTTACGGCGTAACCAACAGCGACGTTAGTTTGCATTAGGTGTTTGGCTTCTTCGGATACGCCGCCTAAACGTGCAATCGCATCGCCTGCAGTACCAATGATTGCAGATTGAGTTAAGCCACCAGCCGCTAGACCTGCAGCAGTACCTCTATCTAGGTCAAATAACCACGCAGCAGCAAGCACACATAATAAGCCTGAAACCGTCATAACAACCGCAGAGAGCAGAATGTTAATGGTTCTGAAGTTAAGGGCTTTAAAGAATTGCGCACCGCCTTGATAACCCACAGCATAAATAAAGAGCGCAAAGAAAATACTTTTTACGC